>JAKAHI010000006.1 GCA_021815065.1 bacterium
TTCTGTCCTTGTCGCGTAAAGATGCGCCGCTTCCAATTCACCCGGTATCAATGTTTCGATAAAATATTGGTTCTCCATGCCGAACCATTGGATTGAACCGTCGTATGATTTTGACAGATTCAGGGATTTTGCCTCGATAGTATCCCTGCTGTTGTTAATTAAAATGATACCGTCCGCCACATCATACCTTGAACCAAGTTCTCCCGACAGCCCGCTCCAGTTTACCCCCAGCCGTTCGGTGATGGGTTTACCGGACAAGTTTGTAATTCCAATGGTTACGGTAGCCGTGTAGGAATTACCGTAGAAAGTCAGTATTTTTTTTAAGACAAAAGCATGTGTATCGTACGAACAGGTGATTGTGGCCGTTGCATGTATGTCCGTTATTGTTTCACTCAGCGCACTGCACGCGTAGTCGATGTTCGAGGGCACGGTAAAGCTCGAACCGTCGAAACTCTCCCACATAGGATAAACCACACCCTTTATATTGCCTATCAGATCGACGGACGGGCTCTGCGGGTTGAGGGTAGTCCTGTAGTTTTTTAAATACCAGTGTACTATTGCAACGTTGTTGCTTGTAAGCTCTGCATAGTAAAACGGCGTATTAATTTGGACGGTTTCAATGCCCGTTTTTTTCCGGTTCGTCGTATAAAACGACTGAACGTTCTGCCCGACAGTCTTGCTCTCCTGTGTGTTTTGCTGAATTCGCGGCTGCGGAGGGACGGCGTTCTTCTGTTTTGGTGCAAAAAACCATTGATAGGCCACAAGAACAAGAAACGACAATACTATAGCTAAAAGAGTCTTTTTTTCCATGTTCAGGGTACCGGATCATTCCCGCCGGCGTGGAAGGGATGGCAGCTCAGGACCCTTTTCGCCGACAATAAACCGCCTTTAAAAATGCCATATCTTTGTATCGCGGTGATAGAGTATTCGGAACAGGTCGGGGTATACCTGCAGGTTGCTCCGAAGAACGGCGATATAAAGAGTCTGTACGTCTTTATAAGATATATGGTTATCCAATCAAAAAACAATCTTAATTTATGCATAGTTTGTTGCTCAATTCTTTTTCTACTTGTTTATAGGTAAGAGTACCGATACCCTTCTTGGCTATAAAAATATGATCAGCCTTTTGTAAATTGTTTTTGTTTAGTCTGAAAAAGACCCGTACCAGTCTTTTTATTCTATTCCTTTTTACGGCATTGCCTGCTTTTTTGCTAACTATAATCCCTAATCTTGGTATGTTCAATCCATTGGAGCTCTTCAGAACGAAGAAATGAGCTGTCTCTGATTTATAGTTTTTCCGTTTTATTGCTTCAAAATCCCCGGACGATACAATCTTTTCTTTTCTGGTTAAGCCCTGAGCCTTTAAAATGGTTTTCCGCCGATATCTACGGTCAATCTCCGTCTGCCTTTGGCCCTTCTTCTGCTTAATACTGCTCTGCCGGACCGGCTTTCCATTCTTGCCATAAACCCATGGGTCCTTACTCTTTTCGAATTATGAGGTTGGTATGTTCTTTTCATTTTTCTCTCCAGTGGTAATCAGTACCTATCTGGTAAACACAGAGAAATAGTATTGTCAAGTAAGAGCGGAGAATAATGAACAATATCTTCTACTCTTGACCAAACCGAAAAAATCTTATATTATATTAAAATTATAAAAAAACAGACAGAATATGAGAGCCCATCAATTATTAATAGTTACATGGTTACCCGATGTTAAAAGCAGCGTAGAACAGTTACTGCAGGATAACAATTATATGTTTGACAGTGTGTCTTCTCCCATAGAGGCTATCGACGCCATAGGGAAGTATGCTTATAAGATCGTCGTCCTTGACAGCCTGTTGCCTGGATTAAACGGATATCAGCTTGTAAAGCGGCTTAAAGGGACTCCGCATGGAGGGTATGCAAAGTTTATCGTATTTATGAACAACATACCCGTGAACAAAGCAACAGAGGTACATAAAAGGTGGGGTATCCATGTTTTGTTAAGAAAGCCTGTCAACGGGGAAGAATTGTTGTCGTCCCTGAAGGATGCAGAGGCTTACGACCTTCCGAGCGAGAAAACCGAAATGAATACATCCGGATGTGTCGAGGAGATGTTCTCGGAACTGGCGCATCTCATGTGGACGGGCAAATTGACCTGTTACGGGGACCATGATGTCATAAAAGAGATCTATTGGGACGGCGGTAATCCGGTGTTTGCAATGAGCAATAACGAGAAAGAGCGGCTCGATAAATGGCTGCTCGATAAGGGCCTCGTGTCGGAAGGTGTTTTGAAGTCGGCGTACGACGTCATGAATAAAAGGGGCAAACGGCTTGGAGATGCGCTTATCATGCTTGGAGCTATAGGAGAAGACAGTCTGGAACATGCCGTTTCGGACAATATGAAGGAAATAATACTGGATATGTTTTCATGGGATTCTGTCCAGTATACAAAAGAGGAAAAGATAAGCGGCATACGGGAATTAGCATCGATACAGGAATCATTCCCTACCATTTTATTTGAAGGCATAAGCAGGAAAACGAATGCGGATTACATAAAAAATAAAGTGCAGGAAAAGGGCGAGTTGATAAGTTTTAGTCCCGACAATATCTTTAATATCGAGGATTTCAAGTTTCCCCATTCTTTCAACAGATTGATGAGTCTCATCAACGGCAAGAGAACAATCTATGAACTGATTGCAAAGAGCGGGTTATCCCATGAAGACGCGTACAGTTTTATTTACACGCTTTTTCTTTTAAAGCTCATAAGGCTGAGTGTTTCAAACGGAGACGAAAAAAATATAGCAATAAGCATTCCAAATCTGAATACGGATGCAAACAGAAAAACCCGTTTCATGGGGAATTTGCACGACGTATCGATAGTAGAACTTATACAGATGCTGGAACTGAACAGAAAGTCCGGGACATTGCAGATAAATGACTCCGACGAGATCGGATGGTTTCTTTTTGATAAGGGCAGCATCATTGATGCTTATTATGGAGATCTGACGCGGGAAAATGCCGTGCATCGGATGCTTTTTCTTGACGAGGGAGAATTCGACATTCGGTTTAAAACCATAGTCGGTGAGCCGAGGATATCCGTCGATACGCAGACATTACTCATGGAGGGATTACGGATGCTGGATGAGGTTAAAAGGATCGAGCATTTATTTGGAAGTTTCAAAAAAAGATTGGTCGTGAATCCGTCTCATGAACCGAGCACGAACGCAGAAAAAGAAGAACTCATGAGAATATTCAATGGAAAGAACGATCTGTTAACATCATCTTTTTTGTTGAATCCGGATCCGCAGACCGGACTCGATATCATAAGTACCCTGTTAAAGAATAATGTTATAAAGGAAGAAGAATGAAGATAATATGTGAAAAGTGTAACAGTGAGTTTTTATTCAATGGGGACGCCTCCAGAAAAAATATTTATATGGTACGGTGTCCGGTATGTAAGACTCCAATAACGGTAAGGGATGATGCGTATCACGCTGCTAAAAAAAGAAGCGATCACGACGGTCAGGTCTTTAAAAATAAGAACATTTCCCATGATGCTTTCCGGATGGATACGGAAAACATAAAAAGCCGGGGACAGGAGAATAAAGGTGCCGGAGCAGACATAAGCATTCAGCAAGACATGATCAGCCAGATAGAAAACGGTTCAGACATCGTAACAGATGCATCCGACGAGTTTTATGACGGTGTGCGGGTAAACGATGTCCGTCCGGAAGAGGAGACGGGTGTCATGCAGAATTTACAGACATTCCTCAAAAATATAGATCCCTATTTCATCATGGATATGTACGCTCCCTATCTCTATTATACTTTTATGATATTTTTTGTGTTTACATCGTTATTCTTGTTTTCGGATTTTATAAAACTGGATAACATGAGCACTCATATCGATTTCTGGTTCCATTCCCTGCTGTACGCTTTTAAACATTATGTGTAATGTCTACCTACCGTTATGATATAGAACATAAACTCGGCTCTCTTCAATTTATAAAAAATATAGTTTACTATCCTTCTGTGGAATCCACAAACACCGCAACAGAAAAACTTGCACACGGCGGCAGCGAAGAATGGACCGTCGTCGTTGCAGACTCTCAGAATAATGGCAGAGGCAGGCAGGGCAGGTTATGGCATTCTCCCCCGGGCGTCAACATTTACACGTCATTTCTCTTGAAACCCGCACTATCGTACGAGCATTTTCCGGCAATCAGCCTTCTGACCGGTATGGTTATAGCAATCGTCGTAGAGCGTTTTACCGGTTGTGATGCTGAATTGAAATGGCCCAATGATGTTTTGGTCGGCGGGAAAAAAATAAGCGGTATATTGCTCGAACTCGGCCATGATTCGCGGAATAAACCCTCTATTGTTGTCGGAATAGGCATAAATATAAATTCGGATATAGAAGATTATCCGGAGGAATTGTCTGTCTCTGCAACTTCGATGAAAGTTTTGACGGATACAACATTTGATAGAGCCGGAATACTGGCCTTTCTTTACAGGATATTTCATGAATGGTATACTATTTATTGTACCCGGGGCGGGTTTAACGGTATAAGAGATCACTATATGCAGAGGTTTAAGATGATTGGAAGACATGTTCATATAGACAACGGTGCAGAAAGAATAACCGGTTTTGTGAAAGATATTGATGCATACGGAGGATTGGTGCTAAAAAGTACTCATGATGAAACTATCCATATCAAATCCGGGGATGTCCATGTAATCCCCGAAAGGGAATAGTATGCTCTTAGCAGTGGATGTCGGCAATACGAATATAGTTTTGGGAGTATTTGAGAAAGATGAATTAATTACTCATTGGAGGGTTGTAACGGCGCGGGACAGGACCGTCGATGAATATAAGTTGCTGCTGAAAGAGCTTTTTTCGCTTGAGAAGATATCGGTTTCCGATGTCGACGGGATAGCAGTATCCTGTGTTGTTCCTCCGGTTATTACAGCACTTGAAAAGGCATGCGGAGAATTATTCAACGTAAAGCCGTTTATTATAGGACCCGGCATCAAGACCGGTATCAGTATCCTATATGATAATCCCAAAGAAGTAGGGGCTGACAGGATAGTGAATGCCGTTGCAGGTTATGATAAATACAAGAAAAGCCTTATCATCGTCGATTTTGGAACAGCGACAACATTTGATTGCGTCAGCAAAAAGGGTGAATATCTCGGAGGCGTAATATCTCCCGGCATCGGCATATCCCTTGAGGCTTTATTTACCCATGCCTCCAAGCTGCCGAGGGTGGAGATAACAGCCCCGCCGTCAGTAATAGGTACCAATACCGTCCAGAGCATGCAGTCCGGTATATTTTATGGGTATCTATCGCTCGTAGAGGGTATCATAAAGCTTATTTCAAAAGAAATGAAAGAGGAAAAACCCGTAGTGATTGCAACCGGTGGGTTTGCAGAACTGATAGGAAGCGCATCCGGTAGTATCACCGAGGTTGATGAATTCTTGACATTAAAGGGCCTAAAGATAATATATAGTAAGAATAGTACTAAAAAGTGAATTGGGGGGCTTAATGGCTTCTGAACATGAAGAATTGTTTAACAAATCTCTTGAATTCCTGAAACAGGGAAAGAGTCTCGAAGCCTTTCAGGTAATGAAGCAACTTATCGACGATACGCAGTCTTCCATCTACGAGATAGAGCCCAGGTATCTCTCCTATTATGGATATTTAACAGGTACCGCAGGTCACGATTATCGCCGTGCAATAGAACTGTGCAATGAGGCAATTAAAAAAGAATTTTTTCATCCTGATTTCTATTTAAATCTTGGCAGGATATATCTTCTTATCAGCAACAGACATATGGCAGTGAAAACCTTTTACAAGGGTTTAAGAATCGATAGAACAAACAAGGAGCTTATCGAAGAAATACAAAAACTTGGTGTAAGAAAGGAACCTGTTTTCTCATTTTTTGAAAGAGAAAACCCTATGAACAGGTTTGCGGGCAGGATCAGGGCATCAATCCGTAGATTGTTAAAGGGGGAGAAATGACAGAAAACGATGAAAGGACAAGGAACATTGCAATTATAGGTTTTGGAGCAAGCGGTAAAACCCAGGTGGCAGATGCGATTCTCTATAACGCAAAAGCCGTTCAGAGTATAGGAAAGGTTATAGATAAAACATCCAATATGGTGCTGGAACAGGAGGAATTCGAACATCTTACCACCATAACGGCTTCACTTGCTTCCGTAGAGAGCAACGGCATCAGGTTTAATATCATAGATACCCCGAGCCAGGACGGTTTTATCGGGGACACGGTCCACGTACTCCAGTCGGTTGACGGCGTCATATTCGTCATGAGTGCACAGATAGACATAAAACAGGAAATGGAAATGCTTCTGAAACAGATCCGGATGTTTAACCTGCCTGTTCTGTTTTTCATAAATAAGATGGACGCGGAAAATGCAGATTTTAATAAATCACTTCAAGTATACAGCGCCGCTTTAAATATAAAGATAACGCCGGTTGCCCTGCCCTTAGGCAGTGGAGATAAATTCGAGGGTGTGTATAGTCTTATTGATAAAAACATCTATCTGTATCCAAAGGACGCATCCGGACACCCAAAACAAAGTGCAGGTAATGCACCTCCTGAAGCAGAAGGGTTGGAAAAGGGATTGATAGAATCCGTTGCAGAAAGTGACGATGCCCTCCTTGAGAAATACTTGAACAACGTAAAGCTGGAGATAAGTGATTTATCCAATTCGATCAGAAAGGCAGTCTTATCAAGGGCTCTCTTCCCGGGAATTCCCGGTTCAGCGCATCTGAATATCGGTATCGATAAGCTTATGGAATATTGTTCTCTCTGGCTGCCGTCTCCGCATTTAATTCATGACAAGGTTATTTTGCAATCCGCCGATGGTGGACCTGCAGTGGAAGTAAAAAGATCCGATTCGGAAAAACCCGTGCTGTTTGTTTTTAAGACATCCATGGATCCGTATGCAGGGAAAATGAGCTACGCGAGAATATTTTCCGGCAAGATAGCACCGGATAGCGTATTGTATAATGCCCAAACCGGGGGTGAGGAAAAAACAAACCACATCTATACGATGATCGGCAAAAAGAGCAAAGCCATTGACTCTGCCGGGGCCGGGGATATTATAGCTCTTGCCAAACTTCAAACAACGAAAACCGGTGATACCCTGAAAGGGACAAAGGATGCTCTTCTCATTCCGCCTGTCTATAAAGCGAAAAAACTTGTTGCGTATGCGGTGAAGCCGAAAGGCAAGAGTGATGAAGATAAGATCACGCAGACGTTAAACAAAATACTGGAAGAAGACACTTCTTTATCCATCCGGAGGGATACGCAGGTAAAAGAACTCATCATAGAGGGTGTTTCGAAAGAACAGCTTGAAATCGTTATGCATAAAGCAAGAAGGAAGTATGGCATAGATTTAGAACTGGTTTTACCCGATATACCGTATAAAGAAACGATAAAAGGCAAGGCAGACGCCCAGGGCAAGTACAAGAAACAATCGGGCGGCAGGGGGCAGTATGGTGATGTATGGCTGAAGCTCGAACCATTGCCGCGGGGCAAGGGTGTGGAATTTATTGATAGTATTGTCGGAGGGGCAATCCCAAGGCAGTATGTTCCTGCTGTCGAAAAGGGGGTGCGCGACGCTGCGTTAGAAGGGTTCCTTGCCGGGTTTCCCGTTGTGGATTTTGCCGCGACTGTGTATGATGGTTCGTACCATGTCGTCGATTCATCTGAACTTGCATTCAAGATTGCAGGCTCATTCGCCTTTAAAAAGTGTATGGAAAGTGCTATACCAATAATACTTGAACCGATTATGCTGATAATGGTCATAGTACCGGAATCTTTTACCGGCGAAGTCATTGGGATATTGAACGCCAAAAGAGCAAAGATACTTGGCATGGAATCCGATGACAGTAAGAAGCAGGTAATAAAAGCGCATGTGCCTTTATCGGAGGTTCAGTCGTATGGAGACGAATTGAGGTCCATAACAAAAGGAATGGGGACGTTTGATATCCAATTTTTTGGTTACGAGGAGGTACCTGCACACATTGCGGAAAAGATCATAAGCAGTAAAAACAAAAAAGAGGTAAGAGTATAATATGGATGACAAAAGCAAAGGAACAAAAAAGACAATAGCAGACGAGTTGTTGGAGGATAATTTTTTTAAGCCCCCCATAGATGATATCATTGAGGAGGCACCCCCGGAGAAGACCGGCCTTAAAAAGGACGTAAAAGGATCGAAAGAAGAAATAGAAAAGGACGGGTCGCTCTTATTCGATGATTTTTTAAAATCACCTTCCGAAGCGTTGCCGGACGAGGTATCCGTGCTGACAGCCAAGTCAGCGACGACGCTCGGTTCCGCCATGGGTCCGGAAGCAAAAACCGCCGGCACTGCGGGGCCTCGTATTCTCGTTTCTCAGGATACGGAACGAACGGGCAGTAAGTTGAAAATGGTTGTTGCTTCTTTGAGCGCTGTTATTGTCGTCTTGATTATAGGGGTTGTCTACCTTTATATACACCATTCCAGGACTGTGTCGTTACAGAGCGCTTCCTCACCGGAATCCCGGACTACAGTAACACAGCAGGTGGAGCCGCGCCCGGTCACTGCAAAACCGGCTGCAACCGGATCTGAACGGAAGACGCAGAACGCTGCTCAGTCTGCCGCTGCTACCGGACAGAAAGTCAATCAATCCCCGAACACGCAAGTAGCAGAAACCGTTCCTCCTGCGGCAAATTCACAGCCACAGAAAGAGGCTGCAAAACAGTTTGAAGTTGTCCTTGAAAATGTCAGGTCAAAGGTAGCCCTCAACAATGCAAAGCGTATAGGGGAAACGATGGATACGGCATTGAGCTTCGATGTCACTGAAAATAAAAAGGAAAATACCCTCTATAATCTTTTTGTCAACAAGGTCTACGCCTCGGAAGGAGAAGCAACGGCGGACAATCTTAAGCTCATGGTAGCCAACATTTCGAATGCCTCTGTCGTAAAGGCTGATGGCGGATACAGAATACTCGTCGGTAAGTATACTGCAAAGGCACGCGCCATGACGGATATAAAGAATATCGAGGCGGCAGGATTAAAAGGACTTCTTAAAGATACCAAGAACACTACGCTAACCTATAATGTGAAAGTTTATCCTTTTCAATCAGCGAAAGAAGCGGACACCTATAAAGCAAAGGTAAAGAAACTGGCGGCCCGAATAACGACCATGGAAAAGAAATAATATGTTTGAAAATCTATCGGAAAGTGCACGGCTCTATCTCAAAGAATCCATTCCCAAACAACTGGTGTCTGCCGTTGTCAGGGGATTGGTACCACTTGAACCGAAAGAGCTGCTCATCGTCATAGCATACCATTATAATAACGGAGACGAACAGGTAAAGACCGATGCATTGAATACGGTAAAAACATTGCCGGCACATGCAATAGATGCGATAGTTTCTGGGGATGTCCCGGATTTTGTTCTCAGTTTCATTTATAAAAATTGTAGTTTATCCCAGGTTGCTGTTGATTCACTGGTAACAAATAAAAATCTTTCTGACGAAATGTTTGCCGAACTTGCGAAAACGGACAATGAATCCATACTCGAATTGATTTCAAAGAATCAAATGAGAATTTTAAAGGATGACAGGATATTCGATGCTCTGATTACCAATCCGCACCTTTCAAAGGTTTCGAAAGATCAGTTAATGGAATTTTTTTCCCTGGTGGCAAGCAAGGAACTCAGGAAGTTGAATATCAAGATCGAGAAAAAGGATGCAGTATCTGCGGGCAAGGCATCCGATCTGCCATCTTCCGTTTCTCAACGTGCGGACCTGCCCGCGAATCTGCAGAAAACCGGTTTGCCTTCGGATGCGGCAATGCTGCCAAGCACCGTAGCATCCCAATTGCCATCCGATGCCGGGTCCGGATTGCCGGACAATCTCATAGACAATCTGCCGACAAACCTGATCCTGCAAGGGCTGCCGTCCGAGTTGATAGATGAACAGGATGAAGGTGAAAATATCGACGATGGTGTACGGTTAACGCTGTATCAACGGATACAAAAGATGACCGTATCACAGAAGATAAAGCTTGCCCTTCTGGGAAACAAAGAAGCAAGAACCATCCTCTTGAGGGATTCGAACCGGGTCGTCATAGAATCCGTTATAAAAAGCCCGCGTATAACCGATGGCGAAGTGGTCGGCATCACCAACTCCCGCAGTGTCAGTGAGGATATCATACGGATGATCGCAGCGAACAGGGAATGGCAAAAAAACTACCGGGTGAGGCAGGCGCTTGCCGCAAACCCAAAGACCCCGGTGCCAATCGCTATCAGATTACTTGAAACTATGTCAAAACAGGATTTAAAGAACCTGAGTAACAGTAAAAATATTTCATCTGTAGTCGCTACTACAGCAAAAAGAATGATGGGAGATACAAAGTAATGGCTCTATTAAACTCTAATAAGAAGGAAATCAACGCAAAGATAGTATACTACGGACCGGGCTTGTCGGGAAAAACGACGAACATCCAGTATATTTACAAGAAATTGAAGCCGGAACATAAAGGCAAACTCATGACCCTTGCAACTCAGACGGACAGGACGTTGTTCTTCGATTTTTTGCCGGTTGAGCTTGGTGAGATAAAAGGCATGAAAGTCCGGTTTCAGCTCTACACCGTGCCGGGACAGGTTTTTTATAATGCGACGCGCAGGTTGGTATTGAAAAACGTGGATGGTGTAGTTTTTGTTGCAACTGCGGAGAAAGACAAAATGTACGACAATCTGGAAAGTTTCAAAAATCTCGAGGAGAATATTCAGCATTATGGCAGGTCATTGGGCGATATCCCGCTCGTAATCCAGTACAACAAAATGGATCTGCCGGATGTCAACACCGTTGAGGAGATGCAAAAAGAGTTGAATAAATTCAAGGTACCTTATTTTGAAGGGTCCGCGAGCACGGGTGGGGGAGTATTACAAACTCTCACCGGTATTACAAAATTGGTCGTTCATAGATTGAAAAGTCAAACAGCCATAGCTGATTCCGATAGGGCAGAGAGTAAAGAGCTCAAAGAGATACAGTTGGAACGTGCGCAGGAGACGGATGATAGGCAGCAGCAAATTACCGAACAAATGAAAGAGGTAGAAGTGCAGAAAAAGGAACAACCCAGGGTTCAGCCTCAGATGAAAACTACAGCTCAGGTCCAGACAAAGAAGCTTCTGAATGTGCTTGAAGTCGGCAAGCCCGAGGTTTTAAGCAACAACATGGTTATAATACCTGTCGTGGCTGTGGATGACGATAAATTGCAGTACGAACTGAAAATAACGGTTAAGTTCTGAAAAACGGCAGTGTATCAGCCCGGCTAAAACGGATATAAGGTAAATGATACAAGCTGAGTGTTGTTTTTCTGGTTTTGAACATCACCGACGTAAGTATATGCAATAGTGAACCTCGGCGCCTTCCATGCAATACCTCCGGAAAAGGTCTTTGTGTTTTCAGCTTCTTCCCACGCATAACCGCCGCGGAATGCTATTTGATTGACGATTACCAGTTCTCCGCCTGCGTGATAATCTATGTTCTTCGTCGTATTTACATCGAGATTTTTTACAGCATCAAACGCAATGGTCAGTATCCCGTGTAAAAACATGGAAATACCGGTATCGATGAGCCTCGGCGCGAGTTGTTCTCTTGTTCCCCGTATCCTGGTAAGGTTCAGCCCTGCGATCGAAAGATTCAAGAAGGATACGCCGGGTGAGAAGATCAGTCCGTATCCGAGCGATTCCGATTGACCGGATAACCCTTGAGAAAAAAGATCCATTCTTCCTGTAATACCGGCACTGAGAAGCCCGGGTTCACCCATAGATAATGCAAGTGCATACGTATTCCTCTGCACCGTTTGAGATGATACCTTGTAGGTGTCTCGATAATAACCGAATCCTGCGCCAACCTGGGATGTCGTACTGTCTACGGTCGAGAAGTCCAATCTGCTTCCATTGTAAGGATTGGTGTAGAGGTATCCAACCTCGGCCCCGTACCTTTTGGTGGCACTAATTCCGGCAGGGTTTACGATGATTGCGGCATTATCGTTCGCTAAAGAACCGAAAGCTCCGCCCATGGCTGCAGAGGCAGGGGTGGAATATAAAAATAAAGAGTCGGCAAGGGAAGAATAGGGCAGGGAAAAAATCAGAAGTATACTTGCCGCTGCAATATATGTCCACCTCAAGGTGTATTTGCTCCGGTTTTGAGGAGTTTATACGTGTATGTTATGCGCGCTGCTTTACCGAGCATTGCCGAGGCTGAGCAGAATTTCTGTTGTGAGAGATCTATTGCCCTTTCGACGTCTTTTTCGTCCATGTCACCTTCAAGTATATATTCCAGTGCTATCGTAGTATAGACTTTTGGATGTTCGGCAGCCCTTTCGGCAGATATCGTCAACCGGAAGTTCTTTATATGTTTTCGCATCTTTTTCAGGATAGATACAACATCCATACCGGTACATCCCCCAAGCCCTACGAGGAGAAGCTCCATGGGCCTTGCACCCATGTCGGTTCCGTCATGCGCCTTGTCCGAATCCATAGTTATTGTATGACCGGAGTCGGGTACTCCCTCAAACCGCATTCCATCTTTCCATGTAAGTTCTATCTTCGGCATATCAAACCCTTTTTAGCGCATCGTTTGCCGCTACCAGAAGCGGGTCCCACACAGGCGCGAATGGAGGTGCATAGCTCAAATCGAGTCTCGAAAGCTCATCGATGGTCATGCCCTTGTAGAGTCCTGCCACAACGATATCTATTCTCTTTGAAACGCCTTCGCCTCCGACCATTTGTGCGCCAAGTAATTTGCCGTTCTTTTTTTCCATGATCAACTTGATGGTGATCGGCTTTCCACCCGGATAGTAGTGCGCCCGGGTTTTGGACGTTATGACGCTCGATACGGCGTTAAATTTATTTTCCAGAGCCTCTTTCTCTGTTAGTCCGGTTCTGGCAACCTCGAGATCGAATATCTTTACCACGGAAGTTCCTGCAACGCCCTTGAATGTTTCGGTTGCGCCCGCGATATTTGCACCGGCAATCTTACCCTGTTTGTTGGCCGTGGTACCCAGAGGTATATAAACGTCCTTTTTCAGAATGATGTGTTTTGCGGTTGCGCAGTCACCCGCAGCGTATATGTGGGGGACGTTGGTTTCCATCTTCTCGTTGACCAGTATCGCATCATGTGTACCTGTTGCTATACCGGCATTTTTTGCTATCGCCGAATTGGGCTTAACCCCGATTGATAAAATCACCAGATCGACATCAAAGCTTCCGTTTGATGTTTCAATCCTTATGAGGTCGTTGTCCTTTTTATCGAACGATTTGACCTCTGTTGATTTTAATAACTTCACTCCGTTACCATCGAGTGTTTTCTCTACGATCGTCGTGATTTCATCATCCATGGTACCGAGTATATTGGGGAGTTTTTCTATCACAATAACTTCCAATCCAAGCCATTTTAATGCTTCCGCCATTTCCATCCCGATATAACCCGCTCCGATAATAGCCGCCCTTTTCAGTGAACGCGATTTAATGTAGCCCTTGATGGCAATACCGTCATCCAGGGTCCTCAACGGGAATATTGCAGGGTTATCGATACCTGGGATGGGAGGTTTTATTGCCGAAGCGCCTGTCGTGATTGCAAGATAATCATAGGGGAATACGATATCCTTTTTCTCATTGTGATCTATGGCATGGACCTTTCCTGTCTTAGGATCGATGGCGACGACTTCTATCTTAGTCAGCACCTCGATATTCCTTTCCGATTTAAACCGTTCTTTGGAAATAGCTATGAGATCGGTATGCTTTTTGGTAATGTCCATGATGTAATAAGGTAAACCGCATGATCCATAGGATATGAATTCGCTTTTTTCGAGAGCGATGACGTTGAACGTAGAATTTCTCCTTTTCGCCTGGCTTGCTGCACTCATCCCCGCTGCGACACCGCCTACAACAACAACATTCTCCTGCATCGGAAGGATCTCCTTTAATTAATTTTTTCTATCGGAGCAGGTTGCATTATCTGTTTTGTTCGAGTGCCGAAATTACACCATCTACGAACTGGTCTTCAGGCAGCGCACCGACGAATTCGACACCGTCATTGACGACGGTCTTGGGTACGGACTGAACACCATACTTATTGCTGATCTCCGGAAATTCAGTCGCTTCCACCATATCTGCGGTAACGAAGTCGTTTTCTATCGCTATCTTGTGTGCTGTTCTGACGGCCTTCGGACAGTAGGGACAGCTCGGTGTTACGAAAACCTGGATTCTGACCGGTTTGTCGATGGCCTGTAACTTCTTTTTGGATTCTTCGGCAAGATGGCTGCTGCCCTCGGATACATCCATAATATCTTCAATTACGGAAGCGAATTCATAACCCGCGGGTATGCCGTAGTAGCGAATGCCGTAATCTTTTACTCCTTCTATAATAAGGGCCGGATACTTGTCGATCTTATAGTGTTCTTTCTTATCGTTCTGTGTGGCATAATCATAATGCTCGACTTTGATCTTGTCGGAGAGCGAACCCAACTCATCGATAAGCATTTTTTCATCGTTGCAATAGGTACAATCCTCTTCCTGTGTAAAAAGAACCAGCTTTACGTCGTTCTTGAGCTTTGAAAACTCTGTTTTTAAATACTCTTTATCTTTTTCCTGCAGTAAACCCATGTTACCTCCGTTTATTTTTTTACTGTATCTAATCTTTCTATATATCTTTGAACCGATGAACCGGCCAAGGCTCCATCTCCAACTGCAGTTGCAACCTGCCGTACTATTTTGGACCGAATATCTCCTGCTGCAAATATACCCGGCTGATTCGTGCCCATGTTCTCATCTGTTATTATATATCCGTTTTGATCGAGAGTTACAATATCTTTCACAAAACCTGTATTCGGGTTGTTGCCGATAAAGATGAAAACCCCGTTTATCTTCTTTTCATACAGGGTGCCTGTTTTCTGGTTCTTGACCGAGACGGCTTCCACGGTCTTTTTTCCTCTTATATCGGTGATCACGGAATCCCATATGAATTCTATCGAAGGTATGCCGAAGGCGCGTTCCTGCAGT
>JAKAHI010000227.1 GCA_021815065.1 bacterium
GTATGCATCTTTCCCTCATCGATCCACCGGTGATAAGCCTCATCAAGGTACACGAGCATGACGACCCCTGTTTCGGCATCAACACCAGCCAGTGCAATGATACCGACCCATACTGCAACGCTGAGCTCGTAATGCACGATGTAGAGTCCCCAGAATGCGCCGGTCAGTGAGAACGGGATCGCAAGCATGACAAGGAGCGCCTCTGTTACCGAATGTTTGTTGAAATACAGGAGCAAAAACACAATAAACAGGGTAAGCGGGATCACGATCATAAGGGTCTTTTTCGCGTGTTCCATATATTTATATTCGCCTGTCCACTCAAGCGTATAACCCGCGGGAAGCATGCCTTTTTTTATAATCTCATCGTTTACGGCTTTCTTTGCGCGTTCCACGTATCCGCCGATATTGCTTGTGTTTAAGTCCACATACACCCAATCGGACAGCATGCCGTTTTCGTCCCTTATCATCGGAGGTCCGTTGACTCTATGAATACTGGCAAGCTCTCCTATGGGTATCTGGGCGCCTGACGGAGTTGGAACAAGTGTCATCTTGAGGTTATTGGTATCATCGCGGAGTTCTCGGGGATACCGCAGCGCAATCGCAAAACGTTCGCGTCCGTCTATAACCTTGCCGATGGACATACCGCCTATGGCTGTTTCTATTACATCCTCCACATCGCTGATGGTCAGCCCGTACCGTGCGATTGCTTCACGGTTTATGTCAAAATCTATGTAATGCCCGCCCACTGCCCTTTCCGCAAAAACACTCCTGGTTCCGGGTATCTTTCCGAGGGTGCTTTCCAGCATCTTCCCGATATTTTCCATTTCGCCGAGATTGGGACCATAGATCTTAATACCAACAGGGGTACGTATGCCTGTGGTCAGCATGTCTGTCCTGCCTTTTATCGGCATTGTCCATGCGTTTGTTACACCGGGTACATTGAGCGCTGCATTCATTTGATTGATCAATCCGTTCCATGTCACGCCGCGGGGCCACTGTGCCTGCGGCTTAAGGTTGATAATGGTTTCTATCATCTCCAGCGGTGCCGGGTCTGTCGAGGTATCTGCCTTGCCTGCCTTTCCAAAAACGGATGTTACTTCGGGAAAAGATTTTATGATCCTGTCCGTAACCTGCAACATCTGTCTTGACTGGGTAATGGATATGCCGGGTATCGTGCTCGGCATGTAAAGGATCGTTCCTTCATTGAGCGGCGGCATAAATTCGCTGCCGAGACGTGTGAAAGGGAATATGATGGTCAAGATAATCAGGACTGCTGAAATAAGGATAAGCCTTTTGTGCTTGAGCGCAAACAGGGCAACCGGGTGATAAGCCCGGATCATAAGGCGGTTGATCGGATTTTTTTCTTCCGGCGTGATCTTCCCGCGTATGAAGAGTGTCATTAACGTCGGGCCCAGGGTAATGGAGAGGAATGCTGCAAACAACATGGAGAAGGTTTTGGTATACGCAAGCGGCTTGAAGAGCTTTCCCTCTGGCCCTGTGAGGGCAAAGATCGGCAGGAATGCGACCGCTATAACGAGCAGGGAAAAAAACAGGGGCCTGCCGACGAGTTTTGCAGCCTGTATAATAATCTCTTCACGCCTCTTGTTGGTGAGATTTTGTTCCTGCTCCAGGAATTTATTTGCATTCTCTATCATCACGATCGAGGCGTCCACCATAGCGCCGATCGCGATCGCTATGCCGCCGAGAGACATAATATTGGATGAGACCCCTACATAGTGCATGCCGATGAGGGCCATCAAAATGGCAAGAGGTAAGATTACAACAGCAACAAGCGCACTGGTTATGCTGTAGAGAAATATGATGGAAACAATACTGACGATAATACTTTCCTCGATGAGCTTTTCCCGCAGCGTTGCAACGGACCTCTTGATCAATTGGGATTGATCATAAACGATCTTCAGTTCAACGCCTTTGGGAAGCGACGGTGTAATCTCCTTGATCTTCGCTTTCACGTCATTCAGGATCTTATACATATCCGCGCCGTAGCGGACAATAACGATGCCTCCCACGACATCGCCTTTGCCGTTATAATCCGCAATCCCGCGTCTCATGACCGCATCATATTTTATATCCGCGATGTCCTTCAAAAGGACCGGGGTCCCGTGAGGCGAGGCGTAAACAACGATATTGCCGAGGTCTTTCAATGACTCAATATAGCCGTTGCCCCTGATGACAAACTCCGTGCCGTTGATCTCTATGGATGCGCCGCCGACATCGTTGTTTGAATGCTCGACAGCATCTATGACCCTGCTCAAAGGAATATGGTATGCCTGAAGCCTTGCCGGATAGACGTTTACCCTGAACTCCTTTTGGTATCCACCGATGCCTGCCACCTCGGACACACCGTGAACCGATTCAAGCCAGTATCTCAGATACCAGTCCTGGAACGTCCTCAGGTCGGCAAGGTTATACCTATGTCCCTTATCCAGCAGCACATACTCGAGTCCCCAGCCGATACCTGTTGCATCGGGCCCGAGCGTAGGATTGACACCCGGCGGGAGTTTACCGTTGATCTGCTGGAGATATTCCAGCACCCTGCTCCGCGCCCAGTACATGTTGGTGCCGTCTTTGAACAGAACATACACGTACGAATATCCGAACGTGGACAGGCCCCGTACGACCTGAACACTCGGTGCTGAGATCAAGGCGGTTACAATCGGATAGGTTACCTGATCCTCTATGATGTTCGGACTCTGGCCTTCCCATTTTGTATAAATTATCACCTGCACCGGCGTAAGGTCCGGGATTGCCTCCAGCGGCGTTTTGTTGATCACCCATATTCCCCATCCGATCAGAAAGGCCGTCCCGAGGAACACGATAAATTTATTTTTCGCGCAGTACTCGATGATACGGTTAATCATGGCATTCCTTTATCTTGAATATTGAATATTGAATCTTGAATTTCTTCATATTCACATCTTCATCCCGGGCATGGAATTGTCCTGATTTGCCGGAGCAGTCTTCTGTTCTGATGGTTTTTCCTCCGACTTCTGCGAACCTTGATCCTTTTTACCGTTGTTCATATCCATACCCGGCATCGAACCCAATGCACCGCTTGCCTCGTTAAGATTGGATTCTGCATCGATCAGGAACACCGGGTTTGTCACGACCCTGTCCCCTGACTCGAGCCCTGAAATCACGACATAGTATCCGTCCACGTGCTCGCCGAGCTTTACGGTATGCGGCTCAAAGTAGCCGTCACCCCTGTCCACAAATACCACCTGCCTTGTCCCCGTGTTCATGACAGCATCGGCAGGCACTGCAAGCTTCTCTCCGATTTCGTCCCGGATGACAGCAGAGCCGTACATGTCCGGTTTAATGCTATACCCGGGATTGGGTATGACTACCCGCGCTTTTACTGTCCGGGTCTCGTTATCCAGATCGGGATATATATAATCGATCCTGCCTTTTATCTCTTTTCCGGGAAACGACAGGAGCTGCAGACTCACCTGCTGCCCCGTGCGGACGAACGGAATCTGGCTTTCGTATATATCAACCATTGCCCACACATCGCTTAAGTCCGCGATCCTGAATAATGTCTG
>JAKAHI010000228.1 GCA_021815065.1 bacterium
TTCAATATCGTAACCACGGAAACGTTGCAGGACGCCATGGAAAATCCGGAAAATTACAGGAACCTTCTGGTGCGGGTGTCCGGTTACAATGCCTACTTCGTGGAGCTGGACAAGGACCTTCAGCTCGAGATCATAAACAGGCAGCAGATGAGGGTATGATATACAGAGGGAATAAACTCCCGTGAAAGACTACAGGGTATAGGAAATACCCGCCTCCCCTGACGGGAGGGATACGAGGGAAGATGAAATGAAACCGAACGCAATACCTGATAAAGAGAAGGCGGAAACACGGGCAAGGATCGTTGACCTCAAGAGAAATTCTCTCGACGACGGCCCCGGCATCCGCACCCTCATTTTTTTCAAGGGGTGCCCGCTCCGGTGTGTATGGTGCCACAACCCGGAGACGAAGCATACCTATGAGGAGCTTATGTTCGATGCGAAGGTATGCATCTCCTGCGGCGATTGCGCAGCATCATGCAAAGAGCACGCCATAGACCCTGCGGACCCACGCAGGATCGACAGGCAGGCCTGCACCAGATGCATGGACTGTGTGGATGTGTGCCCGTCCGGAGCACTCAAACGGGCGGGAAGACTTTATACGGTTGATGCATTATACTCTGAGATCATGAAAGACGAGCCTTTCTACAGGTATTCTTCCGGAGGGGTGACGTTTTCCGGGGGAGAGCCTGCGGTTTACATACATTTTATTTCGGAACTTTCCAGGAAACTGAAATCAGCGGGCATACATTTGAATATCGAAACCTGCGGACTTTACAACCATGCATTGTTCGATAACCTTGTGCTCCCATACCTTGATATGATATTCTTCGACATAAAGTTTATTGACCCGGTACTGCATAAGCAGTATACAGGCAGTACAAACGACATTATCATGAAAAATTTTCTGAGTTTACATTCAAAAAACAATATTCCGCTCATCCCGAGGGTACCACTTATACCGGGCATTACGGCAACAGAACAAAATCTCGCTTCCATAGCAGCGTTCTTAAGCGGGCATGGAATAAAGAAGGTGGAACTGCTCGCCTACAACCCTCTATGGACGGATAAGTCTTCCGGGCTGGGTCACAAACTGGATTATGACAGAAAAAAATTCATGGATAAGGAAGAAATAGTCATGATAAAACAAATATTTAGCAATTTCGACACAGGAAAGTTTTAAACACCCTTGACTATTTAGAATATAGTATATATAATAGGAAGCTTAAAGGAGGAGGCTAATATGCAAATGGTTTTAAATGACAATCTAACAAAATACCTGGCGCAGATTGACAAGTATCCTCTTTTGACTCCACAGGAGGAAAAGAAACTTGCCATAAGGTACTATGAAAGAAAGGATATAAACTCAGCGCATAAACTGGTGACTTCCAACATGAGATTCGTCGTAAAGATAGCCCTTGAATACAGGCACTATAACGTCAAGCTGATGGATTTGATTCAGGAGGGTAATTTAGGCCTGATGATGGCTGTCAAAAAGTTCAATCCATACAAAGGGTTCAGGTTGATCTCCTATGCCGTATGGTGGATAAGGGCTTACATCCAGAACTTCATCATGAAGACATGGAGCCTCGTGAAAATAGGAACAACCCAGCTTCAGAGAAAGCTGTTCTACTCGCTGAACAAGGTACAGCCGGAAAACAACGCGGATATGCTCATCGATGAAACCAAGATAGAAAAGAAGGCCAAAGACTTTGAAAACCGCTTAAGATTAAGGGACGTTTCCCTTGATGTAACGCTGGATGAGGAAAGCAGGGAATCCCATCTCGATCAACTCGTTGATGAAGACGAGAATCTTGAAGAGCGCATCAGCAAACAGGAAGAGGACACGGTCCTCAAACAGACCGTCGGCCAGGCGGTCAAGACCTTGCCGGAAAGAGAACAATATATAATCAAATTCAGGGTAATGGCAGACAACCCTCTTTCCCTTCAGGAGATAGGCGAGAAATACAACATTTCGAAAGAGCGCGTGCGCCAGCTCGAACAAAAGGCATTAGGCAAGCTGAAACACTCCATTGTTCCGGCAATAGCATCATAACGAAATAACATACAAAACAGCTTAAAGGGGCGGCAGAGGGATCTGCCACCCCTTTTTATTGGACATTTCTATCCAAAAGGTGTATATAAGTGTCTGAAAGGAGGACGGTACCATGAAATTAACCCCACTCGACGTACAGCAGCAGCAGTTCAGGAAAAAGCTCGTAAGCGGTTATGACAGACGGGAGGTTGACACGTTTATGGAGCTTGTCCGCAATGAGATGGAAGAGCTCATCACGGAAAATATGAATGTCAAGCAGCAGATAAAAGATAAGACTGAAAGTCTCAACGAATACAAGGACAGGGAGCAGACAATCAAAGAAACCATGCTTACCACCCAGCAGCTGAAAGATGATATCCATGCAAATGCCGTCAAGGAAGCACAACTCATTATTGCAGACGCCAAGATCAAAGCTGAAGAGATTATCAACGGTGCACAGGGCAGATATATGGAGATTATCAACGAGATCAAGGAATTGAGAAGACAGAAGATCCAGCTTGAGGCAAATCTGAAGGCAGTGCTGGAAGTGCATTTGAAGATGCTTGACACAGAAATAGTTAAAGAACAAAAAGACGTAGACGATACGCTCGCACTCATGACGAACAAGTCCAAAAATTCTAATGTCAGATAAAACCGAGCATTTTTATGTCTCTGTAAAACCCCAATCAAGAACAAGCGAGATAAAACAGGAAGATAACCTTCTCAAGGCTTATGTGAAAGCTGTCCCTATTGACGGAAGAGCCAATGAGGAATTATTATATTTATTGAGCCGCTATTTTAAGGTCAGGAGATCGGACATTAAGATACAGAGCGGCAAAAATTCGAAGAAAAAGCTGATACAAGTCGTCAGGAAGGGAGAATGAATAATGCCGACATACGATTACGAGTGCACAGCATGCGGATATAAATTTGAGATGTTCCAGAAAATATCGGAAAAGCCTGTCACAACGTGCCCAAAGTGCAAGGGCAAGGTTAAAAGGTTAATATCTAACAGCGGTTCGTTTATTTTAAAAGGCAGTGGCTGGTATGCCACGGATTATGTCAAGAACAATAAAACACAGACCAATGCGCAGAATAAAACAACGAATCAATCTGCAGATAAAACACCCGCCAGCAACAAATAACCGGAAACACAAGACCTTTTTATTTCAGGAATATCTGTTCGTGCCCGTCGTACTTTTTACGGCACTCTTCATCATCGTAATCTTTCCGACAACCGGTTTTTGCTGGGGCCCCATGTCCCACATAGACCTTGCTACGGAAGTATTGAACTTCTCCCAACTGCTTGCACCGCAGGTCATGGAACTGATCAGGTCCTATCCTTACGACTTTCTTTACGGCAACATCGGCGCGGATATCGTTATAGGTAAGAACTTCACGAAGTACGAATACCACTGTCACAACTGGCTCGTGGGCAATCAGGTGTTCGAATCGGCAAAGAACGAGCACCAGAGGGCCTTTGCCTACGGTTATATAAGCCACCTTGCGTCGGACGTCATCGC
>JAKAHI010000229.1 GCA_021815065.1 bacterium
CTGTTCAAGCGCGAGAAACAGCCGTTTCCTGAAAACAGCATCATCAACGACAGGACTTTGCAGCTTTGCAAGCGTATTGGTCTGCAATCTCACCCCCCTCCCCTGTTAACAGCACTACGGGTATATGTTTACGGTAGGTAACGCAAAAAGTCAATTTGCCCGAAAAGAACCGTATGCCGGTATAGAGGTGAAAGAGGTTGAAACGAATGAACAGATCCAGCAAATCCGTCTTTAGAAATTTTCTGTTAACGCGATAATTTGGCATTGACACGTGCCTTATTGTGCCTTCGGGAAAATATGCTCATGCGCGGAAGACCGGCAAAATCATTGATTGTTTTAATGTATCGGAGCGATGGTTGATCCTCACCATCAAAGAATGTTTCAAGGTATTCCTTGTGGGTATCATCATGCTCTATGAAAAGCAGGCCATCCTCGTCCAGAAATGAGCCTGCCTGTTGAATAATTTTTTTGATAACCTCTAAACCCTTTCTTCCGCCGTCTATTGCTTTCACCGGCTCGAACGATACCTCTTTCTGCAAATGCCGTATTCTGCCGTGCGGCACGTAGGGTGGGTTCGAGACGATCAGATCGAATTTGGACCTGGCCGGAAGAGCAGAAAACAGATCGCCCCGGTAAATTTTTACCCGTGCGCTAAGACCGAGCCTATCGCTGTTTTTGTGTGTCAGGCGTAATGCCCCCGCTGAACTATCACTCAGACTTACCAAGGTATGTTTGTCCATATGTGCTATGCTTAATCCTATAACCCCGCTGCCACAGCAGAGGTCAAGAATATGCCTGTATTTGCGATCGCCGGTATACTTCAATGCGGTCTCGACAAGTAATTCCGTTTCCGGTCTTGGAATTAACACCCCCGGGGTTACGAGAAAATCGATTCCCATAAATTCTACAGAACCGGTAATGTATTGCAGAGGATAATGGGTGCCGCGCTTTTTTACGGCTCTTTTTATCTTTTCACTGTCGCTGTTCGATACAATACTATCTTTATGAATGAGCAGATGTTCTTTCGATATACCTGTAATGCCTGCGATGATACTATGTATTTCTGATGAAGAAATGCGAATATGCTTATTGCTTATGTAGTTGTTTATCCATAGATAAAGAGAACTCAGGCGGGGCATACTTTATTTTGCAGAGATCACATGGGCAAGCTCGTTTGCCCTGTAAAAAGACGTCAAAGCATCTATAAATTCGTCAATGTCTCCTGCGAGGATTGTGGTTAATGAATATGCGGTATAATTGATCCTATGATCCGTAACCCTGTTCTGAGGAAAATTATACGTCCTTATCTTCTCACTGCGGTCCCCGGTACCGACCTGATTTCGCCTGTCCTGTGCCCGCTCCGATGTTTGTTTCTCTGTATTCATGGTCAGCAACCGTGATTTTATTATTTTCATTGCCTTTATCCTGTTTTGGTACTGCGAACGTTCATCCTGGCATACAACAACCATACCTGTGGGTATATGCGTTATCCTTATGGCGGTTTCGAGTTTATTCACATTCTGACCACCGTGACCTCCTGCCCGGAACGTATCTATCTTTAAATCATCCGTCTTAATATCAATTTCGACATCTTCGGCTTCCGGCAATATTGCTACCGTTGCAGTTGATGTATGGATCCGTCCGCTTGCTTCTGTTTTCGGGACCCTCTGTACTCTATGAACACCGCTTTCAAACTTCAATCTGCTGTAAACCCTCTCACCCTCTATAAGTACGATAATTTCTTTATACCCGCCCATGCCTGTTGTATTCTCGCTCAAAATCTCCGTACGCCATTTTTTCTTCTCTGCATACTTGAGATACATCTTTAATAGATCCCCTGCAAAAAGCGCCGACTCTTCACCGCCGGCACCCGCACGTATTTCAAGCAATACGTTTTTAGAATCCAGGGGATCTTTGGGTAGCAGGAGTTCCTTCAGTCTATTCTCAGCCGACTCTTTCTGTTTCTCTAATGATTGCAACTCTTCCTTGGCAAGTAGTTTTATGTCGTCTTCGCCTGAATTGAGCAACTGTTTGGTAGACTCTATATTCTTGTCCAGGTCCTTGTACGTCTGGTACGTCAGAGCAAGAGATTCTATATCGTTTTTCTCTTTGATGTACCTGGTATATGTCTTCGGATCATTGAAAACTTCCGGCTCAGTCAACAAAGAGTTAAGTTGGTTGTATCGCTGTAAAACCTTTTCAATGTTTTCAAACATCTTGTTACCCTTTGTAAAAAGTTTTTATTCTTTCGATACGAATTGGCTTTAATCCCTTGATCATGGCGTATTTCACCGACCAAACGCGCTGCAGAAACTCGAAAGCCATTCCTGCCTTATTCCACGCAGTTATGACTTTTCTGTATATGAACGACGGACTTAGTTTTCTTTTACTGCTTTCTTCCCGGTCTTTTTATTATATTTGCGCTGGAACTTTTCAACCATACCGGCAGAATCGACAAACTTCTGCTTACCCGTAAAGAACGGATGACAGTTAGAGCAAATTTCAACGGTATAGTCGCCCTTTGTCGAACGTGTTTCTATAACATTGCCGCACGCACATTTTATGGTAGCCTTTACATAATTAGGATGTATGTCTTTCTTCATTTTTCCTCCGGTCTTTTAATCATCAAGATCAACCTTGTTCATTGAGTCAAGAAAATCTTTATTGGTTTTTGTTTTTGACATTTTATCTATGAGAAATTCCATGGCTTCCACGACACCCATGGGCTGCAAGACCTTTCTCAAAACCCACAATTTATTGATAGCACCCTTATCTATTAAAAGTTCTTCTTTCCTTGTCCCGGATTTGCTTATATCCATAGCAGGGAAAACCCTTTTATCCGCAAGTCTCCGGTCAAGAACTATTTCCATGTTGCCGGTACCTTTGAACTCTTCGAATATTACCTCATCCATACGGCTTCCCGTATCAATAAGAGCTGTTGCCATAATCGTGAGACTGCCGCCCTCTTCTATGTTCCGTGCCGCACCGAAAAATCTTTTTGGTCTCTGCAGCGCATTCGCATCGACACCGCCGGAAAGGACCTTGCCGCTTGCTGGAACGATTGTGTTATGCGCCCGTGCAAGCCTTGTTATACTGTCAAGCAGAATAACAACATCCCTGCCGTGCTCGACAAGCCGTTTCGCCTTTTCAAGGACCATATCCGCAACCTGAACGTGCCGCTGAGCAGGCTCATCGAATGTTGAACTTATGACTTCACCTTTAACAGACCTCTGCATGTCGGTGACCTCTTCCGGCCTCTCGTCTATGAGAAGCACGATGAGATGGACCTCGGGATGGTTTTTGATAATAGCGTTCGCAATGTGCTGTAAAAGGATGGTTTTTCCTGTTCTCGGCTGCGCCACGATAAGTCCACGCTGGCCTTTCCCTATTGGTGCAAGAAGGTCTATGATCCGCGTCGAAAGTTCGGAATGGTTGTACTCAAGCTTGAATTTTTCTTCAGGATAAAGAGGCGTCAGGTTATCAAATAAGATTTTATTTCTTGCAACCTCAGGATCGTCATTGTTGATACTCTCGACCTTTACCAGCGCAAAA
>JAKAHI010000007.1 GCA_021815065.1 bacterium
CGTTATACCGTATATTCCCCGCGTTATAAACCGCATTCGACGGGAGGAGCCGCAGAACCGACAATCCAAGGGTCGTCTTGCCGCTCCCGCTTTCTCCGACAAGCCCTACGCTCTCCCCTTTCCCGATAAAAAAGGACACGTTATCGAGGACCTTATGCTCTCCATCCGCTGTTTTATAGGAGATCGTGAGATTGCTGGCTTCTAATAAGTTGACCATGCATATTCATTGCCAGTTTGGCAGCGTATTGTCAAATACTCAGGCAACGGGTGTTGTCAGATGCACACGCGGTACTTGTTGAGAATAGAGACAGGGTTGTACGACATTTTCGATCGCCGCAGCCCCTGGTTTCCGAGATCCTGCTCACGGTTGATATACTTGTACACACCGCAGATGTGTTCACACAACTGCTGGTTGATCACCTGCGGTAGACCCTCGTACGCCGGATCATATTTCTCTATATGGATGACAGCTGTGTCGGGATTGAGCGGTTCTGTAATGGAGAATGCCCTTACGACGCCGTCGATAAGGATCGCACTGCCCTTCAGTCCGAGCTGAGTATAGTGTGTGAGTGCCTCTCTGGTCGCAATAAGGTCTGCCTCAAGCGACGGATCATGCTTGCTGTGGTACCATGTCTCAGCCAGCCGTATGCAATCACCGGTCAGCCTCTCGCTCATGTCCGAATATTCGAAGCTATACTTCTCTTTGAACTTTTTTATATGGTTGCGCTTGCCGTCGTACTTGCGCCCTCTGAGCCCTATAAGATCGGAAGCAAGATAAACGTAATCCGCATTGTCGCGATCATCCTCATACACCATCGAGGGGAATGCCTGTCTGAGTGGTTCAAGGAACCTTTCCTCCACCCTGGACAGGATGAGTTTTTTACCTTCTTTTTTAAAGGAATCAGCAAGGTACCCGATGGCATGTATATATGCATCCGCGTCTTCCGCCATAATCATGAAGAATTCCATGCCGGACCTGTCCGTCCCCTTTATGCAAAGAGCGCCGTCTATAAGGCATACACTGAAGCCGTACAGGTGCCGCCATATGAATATATTGGTAAAATTATATTCGGAGCCCTGCGGGGGGTTAAGCCTGATCAGCTCGTCGAAATATGGCTTCATCTGTATATCGATTCCCGAAAAATCCGGGAATACCTTTATTTGTGCCTGGGGTTCGGAGATTATGGTCATAATTATGATAAATTAACTCCTGTTAAGGAAATTTCAATGTTCTTTTTTTCCTATGAAGCATCGTCTCAATTCCCAACACGTTGATCCTTGAAGGGGGAATCAAGACTTTCATAGTGCTGTACATGTTGTTCCTGCAAACAAACCGGCAAGGGTGTTGTCCCTTTTATCCGGGGTATGGCTGGTTGACTTTGCCGGTGGTATGTTGTTTATATAGAGTATGATTCAGCACGAAATAAAAAAGATCGGTATTTTTTCCGAACTTACGCCGGACGAGTTCGCCAGGTTGCTGCCCTATATACGGGAGCAGCACATACCGAAAGCTACCGAGCTGTTCCATCAGGACGACCCAGGTGATGCCATGTATTTGATTACAAGAGGCGGGGTCAGGATATACCGTTATTCGAGTGCAGGAAGGGAGATAACCCTTGCCCTGCTCAGGACAGGACAATTTTTCGGAGAGATGTCGCTGCTTGACGGCATGCCGCGCTCTGCTAATGCAATGACCACGGAAAACACGGATTTTATCATACTGAAGCGCAATGATTTCCTGAATGTTTTAAAATCGTCTCCCGGCATAGCCATAAAAATATTAAAAGACATGAGCGTACGGGTAAGGGAAGCGGACGCAATGATAGAGGACCTGGCGCTTTTGAATGTTTATGAGAGGCTGATAAAATATATCAACGGCCTTATCAAGACAGAAGGAAAGAAAGAAGGGTATTATACCGTCATAACCGGAAACATCAAAAGGCAGGACATAGCCAATGCAATCGGCAGCACCCGTGAAACGGTATCGAGGATCTTCTCTGCCTGGCAAAAAAAAGGATATATAAAGATCCTACCTTCCAGGATGCTCGTTTACAGGGATATGTCCATGAACATGGGAAAGAAGTAAGGCTCGTTTGTATCCGGTGTAGGTAAACTTATGATGCCAGAAAACAGATCCCTTCTGGAAACATTTCTGAAACAAAGCGATATAGAGGGCGGCCTCGAGGATACTCTCCATGCCTTTCAGTTATACATGGACGAGCTTTTGCGGTGGAACAAGGTGATAAACCTGACTGCCATTGAAGAAGAGTCCGCTATTATCATAAAGCATTTTATAGATTCCCTGACCCCTCTAAAATTTATCGGCGTCAATGATTTCGTCCTTGATATCGGCAGCGGTGCCGGTTTCCCCGGCCTGCCGATAAAAATCGCCAGGCCGTCCGTAAAAATAGTAATGCTTGATGCACGATTGAAAAAAACAAACTTTATAAGCACTATGATAGGTCTTTTGAAGATGAAAGGCGCAACGGCACTGCACCAAAGAGCCGAGGAAAAAAACTTCCGGGAAATTATGGGTAAAAGTTTTGATGTGGTAATATCGCGGGCCTCATTTTCTTTGCAGGAGTTTGCCGAATTATCAATGCCGTATATGAAAAACCGCGGGAAACTTATTGCAATGAAATCAAAAAAAGAAGAGGATAAGCCTGACCTGATCGGGTTGAAACAGACCGATGAATTCGTTACGAACTTGCCCGACGGCTCTTTTAGAAGGATACTGGTATTCGAAAAAACATGAACAGAGGGGAACCATGTACGAGATAGGTGTTGTACGCAGATTTTCTGCTGCGCACCGGCTAAGAAATTATAACGGTAAATGTGAAAACCTGCACGGGCACAACTATACGGTGGAATTGACCGTCCATGGAGAAAGCCTTGTCAACGGAATGCTCATGGATTTTGCACTGCTGAAGCAAAAACTTGATACCGTCCTCAAGGTCCTCGATCACGGCTATATCAATGAAATAGCCCCTTTCACGGAGATCGAACCGTCCGCAGAGAATATAGCGGAGTACCTCTACAAGGCACTTTCCGTCCAGATTTCCGGTATGGTCCGGATAAGCTCGGTAAAGGTCTGGGAATCCGATAACAACTGGGCTATCTACAGGGCGGATAAATAATTATTCGGGACAAGGAGTTGTAAAGTTCAATGAAGGACATTCAGAATACGTTTGATACCAGGGGCATCGGCATCGATAAGGTCGGCATAAAAAACATACGGTATCCTATTACCGTGCTGGACAGGAAGAACGGTATACAGCATACGATCGCAAGCATTAACATGTACGTTGACCTTCCAAAGCAGTTCAAGGGCACACACATGAGCAGGTTCGTCGAGATCCTCAATGAGCACAGGGGAAATATCAATATTAAGGACTTCCCCGGGATTCTCGAAAACATGCAGAAACGCTTCAATGCCAACTCCGCACATCTCGAGATAGAATTTCCCTATTTTGTGGAAAAGAAATCTCCGGTGACGCGCTCACCGAGTTTGATGGAATACAACTGTAAATTCATGGGCATTAAAAACGGAGCAGGTACGGACTTTATACTTGTCGTAAGTGTGCCGGTGCTGACGCTGTGTCCCTGTTCAAAGGAGATAAGCAGGTTCGGCGCGCACAACCAGAGAGGTTTTGTTACCGTTCATCTGAGGTTCACCGGACTCGTATGGATAGAAGAGGTCATCGATATCGTGGAACATTCCGCTTCTGCCGAGTTGTTCTCACTGCTCAAAAGGCCCGACGAAAAATACATAACCGAACATTCGTACAAGAACCCTATGTTCGTGGAGGATGTTGTAAGGGAAGTTGCCAAGAAACTGAAGAGGAACAAAAAGATTACCGGTTTCTCCGTCGAGGCAGAAAACCTCGAGTCCATTCACAATCATAACGTGTACGCATACGTGGAATACGACAGGGAAAAATGAGATTTACCAGGGGCCGAGCCAGCGAAACCAGCCAAGGTTAAAGACCTCGCTGATAGCCCCGAGTACCAATATCACCGCGTACAGGGAAAGAATGGCCAGGTATATCTGAGCTTTGTGCTTTTTTACGGCCTCTTTTATACTCATCACACATCCAGATTTACGACATACAGGGCATTCTCTTCAATAAAAGTCCGTCTTGCCTGTACATTATCACCCATCAGTATGGTAAAGATCTCATCCGCAGCAACGGCATCCTCTATCCTTACCTGGACCATAATCCTTTTATCCGGGTTCATGGTTGTTTCCCAGAGCTGTTCCGGGTTCATTTCTCCGAGTCCCTTATACCGTTGGATGGCCAGACCTTTTTGAGCATGTTCCATGCAGTATTCGATCAGTGCTTTAATCGTGGTCATAGATACTTTTTTCCCGTCTTCATCCACCGTGTAAGGCGGCGGCATCTTTTCCACGATTGTTTTATAAAGTCCCTTCAGTGTCTGAAATTCCGGCGATTGTATGAAATTATTGTCAAAGTGCATCTTCCGTATAACGCCTTTGTCCGCAATAACCATTGTCAGTTTAATGTTTTCATCGCCGTTCAGCTCTTCCGTTATAGTCAGGAGCTTGCCGGTTGTTTTTTTGAAGTCCGTTATAAATTTCTCGAACATATTCTTGGACTTCTTTTCTTTTGAAAACAAATCTTCCATACCCTGCGATATAAAAAAGTCCAATAGTTCCGTATTTCTCTCCCTGCTTATCTTTTCAAGCATATCGTAGTATTTAACCGCATTCAAAAGGCTTTTGATGAGCGTGGCGGTATCGGCCTGTTTGCCGTCTTTTAAGGTAATGTGCAGTTTACTGACACCCTCTTCCAGCAGGACTTTTTTCAGCTCCGTATCGTCTTTGAGGAACCGCTGGGAGTTTCCCTTTTTAATCATGTATAAGGGCGGCTGTGCTATATATACGTAATTCCGCTCTATAAGCTCGGGAAAGTGCCTGAAGAAAAATGTCAGCAGCAGTGTCCGGATATGGGATCCGTCGATATCCGCATCCGTCATGATGATGATCTTGTGGTATCTGAGTTTGGACAGATCCTTGTCTTCATTCCCGATGCCCGTACCCAGCGCCGAGATGAGTACCCTGATTTCCTCCGATGCAAGCATCTGTTCAAACCTTGCCTTCTCTACATTCAATATTTTGCCCTTTAAGGGCAGTATGGCCTGGTTTTTCCTGTCCCTTCCCTGTTTTGCAGAACCTCCTGCGGAATCTCCCTCTACGATAAACAATTCGCTCAACGCAGGGTCCTTTTCCTGGCAGTCCGCAAGCTTACCGGGAAGCGAGCCTCCCGAAAGGGCGTTCTTTCTCCTTACCAGTTCCCTCGCTTTACGCGCAGCCTCCCTTGCCCGGGCAGCGTCTATTACCTTCTTTATTATACTTTTGGCAATCTGCGGGTTCTCTTCAAAAATAGAAAAAAGCCTGTCATTTGCCTGAGATTCCACGATCCCTTTTATCTCGGTATTGCCCAGTTTTTCTTTTGTCTGGCCCTCGAACTGAGGATCCGGAAGTTTTATGCTGATGACGGCAGTAAGACCCTCCCGGATATCTTCACCACTTATCTCAACGTCTGCCTGTTTGATAAGCCCGCTTTCAACGGCGTATTTGTTGATCGCCCTTGTCAGCGCCGATTTAAAACCCGAGAGATGACTTCCACCTTCATGCGTACTGATATTGTTCGCATAGGAGTGTATAATTTCATTGTATCCGTCGTTGTACTGCAGTGCGCACTCGAATTCGACCTGGTCTTTCTTAAAGGAGAAAAAGAACGGTTTTGTGTGAACCAGGGTTTTGTTCTTATTCAGGAGCTGCACGAATTCTATGAGCCCGCCGGCATATTCGAATACATTGGATTTTCCGCTTCTTTCATCCGTAATCGAGATCTTGATACCGGGATTCAGAAATGCAAGCTCCCGCAGCCTTGCCGAAAGTGTATCGAAGCTGAAGTTCGTGGTCTCGAATATCTTTGCATCCGGCTTAAATCTTATCTTCGTTCCCGTAGCGTCCGATTTGCCTACTGCCTTTATTGGCTCTACGGGATCCCCGTTCTTATATTTCTGATAATATTTCTTTCCGTCCCTCCGGATCTCGAGGTCAAGGTCTTCCGAGAGCGCATTAACAACGGAAACTCCCACACCGTGAAGTCCGCCAGAAACTTTATAAACCTTGTTGTCGAATTTACCGCCCGCGTGCAGTTTTGTCATAACAACCTCTGCCGCAGACCTGTTTTCCTCTTTGTGCAGGTCCGTCGGAATACCCCTGCCGTTATCGTCAACGGTTACACTTCCGTCTACATGAATGATTACGGTAATCCTCGTACAGAATCCGGCAAGCGCCTCGTCTATGCTATTGTCGACAACCTCATAAACAAGATGGTGCAATCCCCCTTCCGAGGTATTGCCGATGTACATGGCGGGCCTTTTTCTGACAGCTTCGAGCCCCTCTAATACTTTTATCTGGGTGGCGTCATAAGCTGCCATTACTGAGCTTTACCCTTCTTCTCGATATTGATGTAACTGTTTACGAGTTCTACGATCTTTTCTTTTGTTTTCTCGTCGTTTATATTCACCAATTTTTCAAGAATAAGCCATTCGGGTGTCCTCTGTTTTATGATACGGCCATTAAATATAAAGCTTTGATCGTTGTCCTTGTGCGCCCTATGAGCAGGGCCATAAAACAGCCAGTCTACGGTAACATTGCCCATGTCTGCTATCTTCGCAAGTATGTTGAGTGAGGGTGTGACCTGATCCGTTTCATAAACGCTTACGGCGTCCTGTGATTTGTCCAGCAGGTTGCCAAAATCCGTTTGCGTCTTATCGCCCCTTATTAACCGTATCCTCTGCCCCAGAGTAAGCTTATCTACGTCTGTCTGCCTTAATTTTTCAGTTGCTTTCTTACTTGTCCTCATGGTTCCCCCGTATATTTTTTATTCCCGTATTCAAATAGTTCTTGTTTTCTTCGTTAAGGTTTATGAATTCTATGCCTATGCCGGCCTTGGATTTCCCCGCGTCATCCGCTTCTTTGTTTGCCCAGACCACCTTACCCTTGAGCTTAAATTTCTTTTTTATACCGGGTAAGAAAAAGTCTAAAAATACCGTGCTTCCTTCTTTCGGTACACTGCCCATTTCTATAAACATACCGCCGATGCTGATGTCTCTCGTGTACCCCGCCTCGATATCGCTATCTTTAAGATAGTCTATCATGATCTTAATATTATTTCTATGAAATTTTCTTCGTTCCATCTTTTCTCGTATTATAACAACAATAAAACAATAGTCAATATATGCGTGCAGCCATAAAGCTGTACGAATAGTATGGTGACCGGCACCGGGTATCGCGGCTGTCCGTTACAGGACAGAGGCATGATTGCTCCTATACCGGACATTTTTCGGATTTATTCGTACACAGGATATATTCGTCCGATTGACATTCTAATAGCAGTAGTATACAAACAATTTTTAGTCGTTGCCTTACGGTTATAAAGACCTTCCATGTATATATTTTACCCCGATTAACAGGTTGAAATTAGATAGAGGAGGATGGATTATGAAGCAGAAGTTTTTTGCAGTTAATTTATTCGTTCTTATTTTATCTATTCCCGTCATTGTTCATGCAGATTTAACCACGTCTAACTTGGCTTAGATTGTGAAATTAAAAATAAGCATTCTATTCATATTGACTGTCAGTGTTACAAGCTGTTTTATTGGACCACCGACTCCGCCATGGATATGGAATGAAATAAATACGGAACAAAAGGAAAGCTTAGTTTTCGATATTAATAACTCCGATGCTAAAGTCCTATGGGAAACAAGCTCCACACCGGCTCTTTATTACAGTGAGACAGGTAAAATATTTATAAGTGCTGATCCTATTATGTCAAGAAGCGGTATTTTGTATCTACAAGGTTCGGAGGATATGCTAAAAGCCATTAACCCGCAAACAGGCGGGCTTATTACCACATATACAATAGAAGATCCATTTACGATAAGCAGCGCTTATAACAATGACGATGAAATCGTTATTGGGGTCATAAACAAAAGCAAAGATTCTTCTACAAAATCCAAGATGAACCTTCTATATTTCATAGTTATCAATGAAAAGTTGCAGAAAGTCGTTGCCTTTACCTATGGAAAGGCTGACGAATTATATGCATTATACCACTATTTATACACTTATTATACCAATAATAAAATTATTGATCTTTGGCAGCATTTTGAAGAACTGGATGTGTGGGATGCAAAAACGGATAAATTGTTATGGTCAAGTAACCCCAGTACATTTTCAAAGCCAGTTAAGGTAATGGCCGCATATACTTATGACGATATCGTTTATGGTTTAATAGATCCTGATGATAATAAACATTTTATAGTAAAAGCTTATAAACTTTCTGATGGAGAACCTATTTGGGAAACTACCTTTGATAAAACGGAAACCATCAAGGGTTACTCGATGCAGATGTTTAAAAATAAATTTCTTTTAGTAGAGGGACAATATACGACTAAAGGAAAAGATATTCCAATTCCAGGGGGTGGTAAGATTATGGCCCTTCATCTCTCGGATGGTACAATTGCATGGCAGCGGGATGGATATGTAGCAAATTATCCTCATATTAAAAACACCATCTATATTGTAGCTCCGCATTCCAATAACACTTTAGAGGTGGTCTCCCCGGAAAACGGGGCAACAATAACAAGTGCCTCAATCGAAGATAATGCACTTCTTCTATGGGTTTTTGAAACCTCTGACGGTTTTTTATATGTTTCAAAAGATTTTGGGTATCTTAACCATAGGAACAAATGCAATTTAAGTCTTACCTGGTCATTTAAAATCGGCAAAACATGGAACTGGATACTTACAGATATACATGATGACACTTTTACATTTGATGCACCATATTCATCGGCTTATGAATATGGAAAGTTGTCATATATATGGGGAGTGCATGTGGGACTTACTGATACCACCTTTGCAGCCGATGCAACAACCGGCAAAATCCTCTGGAAAGCAAGGATAGAGGGGGACAATCCGATCGTTGTAAGGACTGTGCTGGCACGTAACAACATGGCTTTTATAAAAACAGCGGCAGGAAATGTATTTGCGGTAAAATGGGAAAATAAAAAACAATAGCCGTATAAAAGAATACGGCAATATTTTTTAATAAAAAATATTGTATATACCACTTCTTATGGATATTGGAATAATCCTTTTGAGGGTGAAGCTGGTGCAGCATCAGGAGGATTTTATATGAACATGAAGACCAAATTTCTTTATAGATTTATTTGTATAGCAGGTGGTGCACGGATCCTTAAAACAGGTGTTCTGTTCGTGTTTGTTATAGGTATTACGGGCTGTTATTTAGGCCCGCCTGTGCCGTGGGTATGGAATGCAATCAGCAAAGGTCAGAAAGAAAACATAGTTTTCGATATTAATAACTCCGATGCTAAGGTCTTATGGGAAACGCGTTCAACTCCTGCCCTTTATTACAGCGAGACAAGTCAGTTGTTCGTGGGTGGTGATCCTATTATCTCAAAAAGTGGCATCCTTTACGTACAAGGCTCGGAACACACACTCAAGGCCATTAACCCGCAAACAGGTGAGCTTATTACGACGTATACAGTGGCAGACCCATTTGTAATAAGCGGTTATTATAACGATAAAGATGAGATCATTTTTGCGGTAATAAACAAAGGAGAAAATACTTTTACAAAAGTAAAAAGAAGTCTTGTTTATTTTGTAGTTATTAATGAAAAAGATCAAAAGTTGGTTGCATTTACATACGGGAATGCATTTGCAACGTATGCATTGTCTGAATATATATACACTTATTATACAAATGATATAATCATAGATCTTTGGCAAGGTTTTAACGAACTGGAAGCGCGGGATATAAAAAATAATCTTATATGGTCGAATAAACCCGGTAGCAGGTGGCTAAGAAAGCCCGGTAACACATTAGCCGCATATACCTATAATGATATTGTATATGGTTTGATAGATCCCCATGACAATAAACATCTTATAGTAAAAGCTTACAAGGTTTCGGATGGAAAAACCATCTGGGAAACCTCTTTTAAGAAGATTGAAGATATCAAATATTATTCAATTCAACAGTATAAAAATACGTTTCTTTTTATAGAAGGAAAAACCATAACCAAGGGTAAGGACAATCTGCCTGTTTTAGGAGGTAAGATTGTAGCCCTGCACCTATCAGATGGCACAATGGTATGGCAAAGGAACGGGTATGTGGCGAACTATCCTCATATTAAAAATACTATCTATATTGTAGCTCCACATACCAGCAACATGTTGCAGGTGGTTTCCCCGGAAACAGGAGCAGTGATAACCGGCGCATCACTTGAGGATGCGGCTCCGCTTATAGTTGTTTTTGAGGCTCCTCACGGGTTTATGTGTTTTTCAAAAGATCAAAAGCATCTTAACTACAGGAATAAAGAGCATCTCAACGTCATGTGGTCTTTAAAGATTAGCAATGTATGGAGTGCAATACTTCCAGATATCAACAATTATATTCTAACATTTGATGCGCCCTATTCACCGGCCTATGAATATGGTAAAATGGCGTATACGGAGAATAGATATAGGTTTACTGACACCACCTTTGCAGCCGATGCAACAACCGGCAAAATCCTCTGGAAGGCAAGGATAGAGGGGGACAATCCGATCGTTGTAAGGACTGTGCTGGCACGTAACAACATGGCTTTTATAAAAACAGCGGCAGGAAATGTATTTGCGGTAAAATGGACGACTAAAAGATAATAGCGGTATGAAAGGTACTTGAAAGAATACTGGAAATTTTTTATTTCTACCAACATTTGTTCTGTTAGAAAATCCCACAATTCCTCAGCCAGTGGCGGCTGCGCCTCTGCTTTAAAAGCAGGATCGGGTAACCCGAAAAATGCAATAAGGAGGTTTACTTATTCGCTCAATCCCGCGATCCACCTGATATCCATACGTTTCCTTATAGAAACGAGATTTCAGTCCTCTGTATGATTACCCCGTTAGAAACTCAGCAGATGATAATTTGTACGACAATAGATTGAAAATTTATTATAAAAACATCTGTATTATTCTGACATTTCTAACGGGGTTTATATGCAATTACCCGGTATGGTTTCCTCATCGGATTTTCGAAGAATACCTGTATTTGACGCGGGCTTATCGCTCATTGCATAAACCCCCTTATTTTCCAATCGCATTATTCAGGGTAATCTCGTTTTTCATGCCAAATACAGAAAAAATTACTTCTCCGACCATCTGAGGCGGAATTCTCGCAATGACACCTTAATTATATATTGCCCTATAACATTTCACCGGCGCCAGGTATCGCGGCTGTCCGTTACAGAACAGGGGCATGAATGTTCTGTAATGGACAATTTTACTTGACAGTGCCAGGGTGAATGACTATTCTTGCAAAAGAAGCATAATTCATAAATTGAACGAGGATTTATATATTTGAAGCTCACGAGAAAAGAAAGAGAGAAATTAAGAAAGAATCAAGAGATCATAGAGGCCTCCATAAAGGTTTTTTCCGAAAAGGGGTTTTATGAGGCAACGATGCATGATATCGCAAATGCAGTCGAAATGGGTGTGGGCACACTCTATCAATACTTCAAAAGCAAGGACGACCTCTATTACAACGCAATCCTCTATAAATTGAACGAGTTCCACGATTTTTATGAAGAAAAGATCCGCAACAAGACCACCTTCCTTGACATTTTGTCCGCCATGATAACTGCGTGGATAGAATATTTCGGCACAAATAATGATTTTTTTGCGATAGTCTTCTCCGAATGGATAAATGTTAAGAAGACGTTTGCGAGAAAGCTGAAAAACCGTCTCACCAGCGAATTCACGGAAAAATACGATGAGATAATCAAATTGATGGAGCAAGGGAAACAGACGGGCGGGCTCAAGGACGGTGTAAATACCGCCATTCTGAGCTCGATGATCTTCGGTGCGATACAGCACATAATCCATATGGGGGCCATGAAGAAAGAACCCGTTACTTCGTCTCTTGTTGCGGAAAACATAATAAGTATTTTATCATCCGGCATATTAAACGTGAAATGAGGAGACACATGAAAACAAAAATTCTGTCGTTCGCTTTATTGCTGCTCGCAGCGGGATTACCGTTAAAAACGCAGGCGTGCGAGACCTTGAACCTCGATGAGGCGCTCAGACTCGCCATCGGCAACAATAAAACAATAAAACAGTCTCAACAGGATAAAGACGCCGCATGGGCACGGGTTGTACAGGCACGGGGTGGTTTTCTGCCGGACGTCTCGGCCGCAGGGGTCTATACGTTCACCCACCAGGTACCTTTGATACCGATACCCGCCGGTTCGTTCGGTCCGAACTTTCCGCCCAGTGCATTAAGCGCACGCATTGATACCACATTCGAGTATAACGCGGGATTCAACGGTACATGGACGTTGTTTGCGGGAGGTATGCTCTACCACAATTACGCGGCGGCAAAAAAGATGTACGAATCTGCCGAAGAACAGGAACAAGCGGAAAAACAAGAAGTTGTCTATCAGGTCAAAAAGGCTTATTACAACCTGCTCCTCGCATCCGAATCCGTGGACGTGTTGAAACATTCCATCGATCTTGCTTCTGAGCATTACAGGGTCACCAAGGACCGGTACAGTGCGGGTGAGGCGTCGGAGCTCGACATGCTGAATGCGAGCGTCAGCCTTTCAAACCTTCAACCCCAATTCATCGGTGCACAGAACAACGTAAAAATAGCCGGGCTGGCATTGAAGAATATCCTCGGCGTCGAGTTTACCAGCGACGTGTGTGCAAATCCCGATGTCGTCTTACCGGACTTCTCCAAAGATCTCGGATACTATGAGGACCGGGCAAAGGAGAACAACTATCAGCTTAAAATAATAAACAAACAACTCTCCGCATTGGGCGACTATAAAAAGTTGTCCATTGGCAGATTCTCGCCGACACTCGCTCTTGCGGGCAACTACAACTGGCTTTCCAACGAATTTACCGGTACGTGGCAGAGCATATATCAGGCAGAACTCGTCTTATCCATACCGCTGTTCAACGGCGGGACGGATATAGGCCGGTTTAAAGAGGCGTCCTCGAATTATTATAAGGTGGTATTTCTCAAATCCGAAACAATGGACAACATAAAGATATCAACAGAGGCGGCATATTCCAATGCAACCGTTGCCAAGAACGAAATTACCGCGGCGCAGGAGGCATTAAACACGGCTGGGAAGGCGGAAAGTATTGCCCAGGAACAGTACAGAATAGGTCTGGCAACGAATCTTGATGTGCTCAATGCAAACCTCGGGCTGAAAGAAGCACAGATGAACTATATAAAGGCGAAGTACAATTATCTTCTCGCTCTTGCCGAGTTAGAAAGGATCATGGGAACAGCCTCTTATTAAACAATACGAAAAAACGACACTTCATTCCGGATTGGCGAATGGCAGGAATCCCGAAAGAAGGCTGCGTGAAGATTTGACAGACGAGTGACAGGAAAGGGAGAAAACATGGAAGAAACGGAAAAAACACACAAACCGAAAAGCAAAAAGAAAATGTTAAGCCAGCCAAGGGTTTATGTCCCCGGCTTATTGATAATCGCGGGCATTATATTCGGCCTCATATGGTGGAGATACTGGAACAACTTTGCTTATACCGAAGACGCGCAGGTGGATGCTCACCTGATACTGCTGAGCTCCCCGTTACCAACCTACATTACACAGTTGAACGCGGATGAAGGGGACACGGTTACCAAGGGAGAAACACTCGCCTTTGTAACACTCTCCAATATAATCACGGACAAAGATCTGAAATCGGCCCGTTCGGAGGCATCCATACAATACCAGAGGGCCAGGAACAATGCCGATGTCCTTCAATCGGAATTGGTAGATGCCAAACAGAATGAGGAGCGCCTGGAGCGTGTCTATAAAAGAGGCGGCACGAGCGAACAAAACCTCCTCGATGCAAAAACACGGTACGAGGTAACAAAATCGCAGTACGAGTCTGCACAGATCACGCTCGCATTTGCTAAAAATATCCTTGATGCCACGCAGAACAGGCTTGAAGGCATCGAGCTGAAAAGCCCTATTTCCGGAAGAGTCGCACAGCGGTATGCAAACATAGGACAGAATATGTCCCCCGGTGAACCGATTTTTGGTATTGTCGACCTGAAAGATACCTGGATAGAAGCAAATATCAAAGAGACACATGTCGGAGCTGTAAAGCCGGGACAAAAGGTGGACATCTATGTGGACACCTACCCGGGTATTACCTTTACCGGAACAGTTATCCACGTGCAGGCAGAGACCATCGGTGCCTACTCTGTCATACCGTCAGAAAATCCTTCCGGCACATTTATCAAGATCGTTCAGCGTGTGCCGGTCAAGATCGCCATTGATTCACAGGGCTATATCTTGAGACCCGGCATGTCCGTAGAAGTGAAGATCCATACAAGAAAGTTTTCATGGCTGTAAACGGCGCCGCGAATTCGAACGGAGACAATACATCCTATAAATGGTGGGTCTTAGCGATCGTCATGATCGGCAGCTTTATGGGGGTGCTGGATAATTCTATTGTCAACGTTGCCCTGCCCCACTTCATGGTTGCATTCGGAGCAAACACCGAAGAGGTCGAATGGATTGTCACGGCATACATGCTCGCGTTTGCCATACTTATGCCGCTGGCAGTATGGCTGAGAAATTTGGTCGGTCTTAAGGTTGCATTCCTGCTGGAACTTGCGCTTTTTGTTGTCGGCTCGTTCCTGTGCAGCCTTTCATGGAGCCTCGATTCACTGATAGTGTTCAGATTGATCCAGGCGATCGGTGCGGGAGATATCATGCCCACAGGCATGACCATGATCTCCGAGGTCTTTCCCCGGGAAGAGCGGGGACTTGCACTCGGTATATGGGGCGCGGGTATTACCGCTGCACCTGCGATAGGTCCCACACTCGGCGGTT
>JAKAHI010000230.1 GCA_021815065.1 bacterium
GGTATGGTGAAGATCGACATTTACGTCACCTGATGCTTTGAGCTTTAGGTCGATCCTTGAAAAGAAGGTAAACAATTCAAGCATGTGATTCAAGAATCCGATGGGTGTATTGATCTCGGCCTTACCCGTACCATCAAGATCGAGTTCTACACTGATGTCTGTTTCTTTTGTCTTTCTTTCGAATTTGGCTTTTCTCATATCATAACTCCTTCTTTTTCCCGTCTCTCAACCTCTCTCCTCACGCCTTCCCCTCTCGTCATATCACACCTTTTCTCTTCAATTCCTCTATTTGTTCATTAGTGTATCCCGCTTTTTTCAGGATCTCAACCGTGTGCTCACCAGGTGCCGGGGCTTTTTTGAAATCCCTGTGCTGTTCATTTCTGTGAAACGGATTTTTTATTGTTATGAATTCATCCGCTCCTGCTTTTACAGAACCGAACATGCCTCTATACTTAATATGAGGATCATTCAGCAATTCATCAAGTTCATTTACCGGTTCGACACATACATCTTCATTCTCAAAAAACTCCAGCCATTCTTTTCTTGTTTTTGAAAGAAAAACCCGCTGCACTTCGTGGTATACCCGTTTGAAATCGTCACCTTTTGCAAGCTGTTCCTCCACCAGATCCATCCTGTTTATCATCTCCAAAAACCTGCTCCAGAATTTCGGTTCCAGTGCGCCGAGTGTAACGAATTTATCGTCTTGTGTTCTGTAAACATTGTAACAGGGAATGCTGCCGGTAAGCTCCATCTCTTCCCTCTTTAAGTTTGTTTTCAGGTACGGGAGGTAGGGTGTCATAAAGCCTGTCAAGCCGTCTACCATGGAGATGTCGAGGTATAAACCCTTTCCTGTTTTCTGTTTATTGAAAAGTCCGAGCATAATGGCCCCGAACGCCGTGATGCTGCCGCCCGCAATATCACCTATCTGCACACCGGGTATCGCCGGTTTTTCCCTGGTGCCGGTTACACCGAGCGTACCGGCAACACCGATATAATTCAGGTCATGGCCTGCCTTTCCGGAGTATGGACCGTCTTTACCGTAGCCGGAGAGAGAGCAGTACACGATTGCAGGATTAACCGGTTTTATTGCATCATAACCGACCCCGAGCTTATCCATGACACCCGGCCTGAAGCCTTCAACGACGATATCTGCTTCTTGAGCCAGCCTTTTGAACACTTCTACACCTTCCGGCGTTTTCAGGTTCAGTTTTATGCCTTTCTTGTCCCTGTTTAACGCCTCAAAAAGATTGCCGGACCCATTGCCTGCCACAGACATCCAACGAAGATAGTCCCCTTGATCCGAATCTTCTATTTTGACAACCTCTGCACCGAGATCAGCGAGATACAGGGTCAGCAAAGGGCCCGGCAAAAGCCTTGTAAGGTCCAGGACCTTTATGCCGTTCAGCAGCATCATATATGTAACCTCATCATTAAAACCCGGACAAAGGCCTCGAGAACGATGTCCTTCGACATCTTGGACTGCCCTGCCCTCCTGTCTTCGAATATGATGGGCACTTCCTGGATACCGTAGCCTGCTTGTTTAATCCGGTAAGCCATTTCCACCTGAAAGCCATACCCGTCCGATTTTACCTGATCAAGATCGATTTTCCTCAGGGCGTCTGTGGAATAGCATCTGAAACCCGCTGTAATATCCCGCACCCGCATGCCGAGTATTACTCGTGCATAGAGGTTTCCGAACTTGCTTATCAACCGTCTCGACATACCCCAGTTGACGGTCCCTCCTCCATCGACATACCGGGACCCGATCACCAGCCCGTTATTGCGCAACTTTTCCAATAAACGCGGCAGGTCTGAAGGTTTGTGCGAAAAATCTGCATCCATCTCAAACACGATATCGTATCCATGTTCCATTGCATACCTGAACCCCCGATTATAGGCATTGCCCATGCCCATCTTTTTTGGCCTGTGCATGACATGTACCGTGCTCATTGCGGCTGCAAGCCCGTCCGCTATCTTTCCTGTTCCGTCCGGGGAGTTATCATCTATGATAAGGATTTCCGTATCCGGGAGATTGGTGATGGTCTCACGCACAATCTTTTCTATATTTTCCGACTCATTGTAGGTCGGTATGATGACAAGGCTCCTCACGGCCGGATAATCCCTTCAAAATCATAACACTTGTAGATATAAAATGTCCGTGCATAATGCCCGTAACGGTAAATATTGAGAGGCGGCAACTCCTCCCATTTGCTGCATTTGAAATGCTTATAGGGATCTATCCTGAAGCTGTTGTCATTGATATAAACCGCATTCCATCCGTCAAGCGCTGATGTTACATTATAGCCCCAGTCGTGATAAGAATCGCCGGTGGTATTCGATGTGTAAACCTGCGGCTGCCCCGGCGCATTGAAGGCGAGCTGGCTCGAGAGCTGGTATTTGTGCGTAAAGAGGAACGTCTGCTTGTTTTTTGAAAGTTCCTGATAGGCAGCTTCGACCTCCTTACCTGCGGTATGCCAGCCGTACAGATCGTTGGTAAGATCCGTGTCCACAGGTCTGAGAGGTATCAAAGGATAATATAACTGAACATGGATGATTATGGTGAAGAGAAGTGCCAGTGCCCATCCTATCCAGAGGTATTTTCTGAACCAGTTTTTATACAACATCCCGTACGATAACTCCACGGACAGGATCACCCCCGGTATATAACCCATCAATGCCCAGTTCGGCTTGGAATCAACAACAAAGCTTACAGCAAAAAAGAAAACGATGATCGGGGCGGCGAAAGCGGACAGGAACAGGTACCCTTTGTTTTGTGTATTCCTCTTAAACCCGTAGTATATTGCGTAGATAATGAGAAAGAACACAAGCGGAGAAACGAGTCCGACCTGAGAGCCCAGAAATGTAAAAAATTTATTTATGCTGAGATGGAAATTCGGATTACGGGATACCAGCTCGAAGCCGAGTGATTCGAAGTGGTGCTGGATATTCCAGACAATTACGGGTGAAAAGATGAGCAAGGCAATAACGGTTGCGATATAAGGCCGTGCATCCTTGAACCATTTCCTGTCATCTTTCGAAACAATCATAAAAAGCAAGGCAGAAACAGGAATGAAAACAGAGTGGTACTTGCTGAGCATATCAAGTCCAAGTGCTATGCCCGCAGCGTACCAGTATTGACCTTTACCTTCGAGAAACACCTTCATAAGAAAGTACAGGGTCAAGAGCCAGAAGAAGCCGAGCGGCGCATCCGGGAGCATCATCAGGCCTCCTATCGCATAGGCGGGTATGATGTTCAGGGCAAGCACCGAAAGAAAAGCCTTCATTTTGTCTTGCAGTATTGTGCCTGCAATTAACCAAACCAGAATAGAATCACCAATCGAATACAGGAACGCAGACATTCTGACGGCATAAGCCGTACTGCCGAACAGCTTCATCATAAGAAAATTCGACCATGCAACAAGAGGAGGATGTTCGTAATAGCTCAAAGAAAGGTGACGTGCATACTGCCAATAATAGGCTTCGTCATCGCTTAAGTTCAGGGTAA
>JAKAHI010000231.1 GCA_021815065.1 bacterium
CATCGGCTGCATAGAGCCGTAAGGTCTTTGTACTCAATGTGTGCTGCAGTTCCCTCGCGTTCCCGATGTCGTCAGAGGCTATTGTTACGGCTGTCGGCATACCCGCTATGACCTCTTTTGCAAAACTCGGTCCGGAAAGGGCTGCACAGGTGATGTGGTTGCCCAGTACGTCATGTATGATTTCCGTGGGACGCATGAGTGTTGTGGTTTCGATGCCCTTTGCGGCACTCACGAGAATAGCATCTTTTTCCAGGGTGGGGCCGGCCACCTTCAGAACGCCCCGCATGTATTGCGAAGGGACCACAAGAAGGACAAGCCTTTGTTTCCGTATTACCTCCTGAATGTCGGTGGAAGCCCGGATTTTTCCGGAGAGTACAATCCCGGGCATAAAATGCGTATTTATATGCCGGGTGTTTATGGCATCGCAGAGCTCTGTTTCTCTGGTCCAGAGAGATACAGCATACTCCTCTCCTGCCAGCGCCTGCGAAAGGGCTGTTCCCCAGCTTCCGGCGCCGATGACAGCGATCTTCTTTTCCACGTCAAACTCCTCCAAGATACGGAAACGAAAAAACTGCTTTTATTATCTATGACTAAATAAAATTTGCAAGCAATAAATTTAAAGTATTGCATTGAGGGGAAAACCCTTTCTTCAATAAAAAGATCAGGCTTTTATGCTTTGAACGGCATTGACTATATCGGCATCTTTTATTTTTTCCTGATGCCCGTCGGACAGGCGCTTCAGCGTTACATATCCTTCTTTCAATTCATCATTTCCTATGATGGCAACCGAAAAAGACTGCAGTTTGTCCGCACGCCGCATCATGCTCTTGAGGGTTTTTTCCCCGAATCCTGTTTCACAGGTTCTCCCTCCCCGCCTCAGGAGGAGTGCTATCGCAAGCGCCTTTTGCTTGCTCTCTTCTGTGAGGGGTATAATGAAAACATCGGGGCCTTGAGTTGAGGGCATATCTATCAGTCCTGCAATACGTTCTATTCCCATGGCAAAGCCGATCGCAGGGGTGTGTGTGCCGCCGAACAGTTCAACGAGATAGTCGTACCTCCCGCCCGCAAGAACAGCATTCTGTGCTCCGGCATCTTCAGCGGTAAATTCGAACACAGTCCTTGAATAATAATCAAGCCCGCGAACAAGCCGCGGGTCAGTGAGAAAAGACAACCTTAGACCGTCAAGGCCGGTCTTCACGGTATTGAAATGTGCCGAACAATCACCGCAGAGGTAGTCTGTTGTTTTCGGAGCATTCGCCGTGGCTGCAATGCAGCCCTGTTTTTTGCAATCCAAAACCCGGAGGGGATTTGTGTCGATCCTCCTTTTGCAATCATCACACAGGCTTTCTTTTATGGTACCGAGATAGGATTTCAATACCTTTATATACCCGGGCCTGCATTCAGGACATCCGATAGAGTTAATCCGTATGGTTATACCCCTGACCGGCAGCGCATTGATGATCGTGTCTGCGAGTTTTATAATCTCTACGTCTATAAAGGGATCGGCAATGCCGAGGCTTTCGCACCCTGCCTGATAGAATTGCCTGAATCTTCCCTTCTGCGGCCGTTCGTGCCTGAACATCGGCCCCCGGTAAAACCACTTCTGTACGGGGTCCTGTTTGTCGATACTGTGCTCAAGGTATGCTCTGACTGCCGAAGCGGTCCCTTCAGGTCTCAGCGAGAGTGATTCCCCACCTGAATCTTCGAAGGTATACATTTCCTTTTCCACGATATCCGTACTGGTACCGATGCTTCTCACAAATAAATCCGTTTTTTCGAGCAAGGGTGTACGTATCTCCCTGAAATTGTAAAGATTGAAATACCGTACCGCTGTGTCTTCTATGGATTGTAGTTTGTAGCTTTCTGGGAAGAATATATCATTGAACCCACGGATTGATTGAAACCTGTTGTCCATGCTGCTCCCCAAATCAGTCTTTTGATTTCTTATATTTTAAGAGTCTGTAGTTTATGCTGTCTACAAGCGCGATCCAGCTTGCCTCGATGATATTCTGAGATACCCCGACCGTACCCCATCTGTTTGTACCATCTCCGGATTCTATGAGCACCCGTACGGATGCGTCGGTCCCTTTGCCGGAAGATATGACCCTGACTTTAAAATCCAGCAATTTTATATTTCTCAGTTCGGGGTAAAACTTCTCCAGGGCTTTTCTCAGGGCGTTATCCAGAGCGTTGACCGGTCCGTTGCCCATTGCAGCCGTGTGCTCGAGCTTTCCGTCGACCTCGAGCATGATGGTTGCTTCCGCGATGGGCGGTTCATCTTCTTTCCTTTTTTCGTCTATAACTCTGAAGCCCACGAGTCTGAAAAACTTTCTGTTCCTGTTCATGGATTTATTGATGAGCAGTTCCAAAGACGCTTCGGCAGCCTCGTACTGATACCCTTTGTTTTCAAGCTCTTTTATCGTTTTGACGATACGGGATGCATCCGCGGCATCGTGGAGTTTTATGCCGAGCTCTTTGGACTTCATCAAAACATTGGCTTTGCCGGACAGGTCGGACACAAGAATGCGCCTGCTGTTACCCACGAGCGCAGGGTTGATGTGTTCGTAGGTCTTCGTGTTTTTTACGATGGCATCCACATGAACGCCTGCCTTGTGTGCAAAGGCACTGTCTCCGACGTAGGGCAGGTATTGGTTGGGCGGCAGGTTTGCAAGTTCATCCACAAGTCTTGAAATCTCCTTCAAACGCCTGATGTTTTCTCCGAGCACGGTAAAGCCCATCTTCAATTGCAGCGGGGGTATGATGGAACACAGGTTTGCGTTGCCGCATCGTTCCCCATAGCCGTTGATCGTACCCTGTATATGACGAACGCCGCGGGTTACCGCAAGCAGCGTGCTTGCAACCGCCGTTTCAGAATCATTATGCAGATGGATACCGAGCTTATCGGGGTTTATGAGTGTTTTGACATCTTCAATGATACGTTCTATGTCCCACGGCATGGTTCCGCCGTTTGTATCCGCAAGCACGATGCGATCCGCACCGCCCTGCTGTGCCGCGAGAATGCTCTTCAGCGCGTAATCCTTGTTATTTTTGTAACCGTCGAAAAAGTGCTCGGCATCGTAGATAACGCCGTTCATGTGCCTTTTTAAAAATTTTACGGAATCGAATATAAGTTCAAGGTTTTCCTCGAGCGAGATGCGGAGGGCATCCCTTACATGGAGGTCCCAGCTCTTGCCGAATATCGTGGCATAGTCCACGCCAGATGCTACGATTGCCCTGAGGTTTGGATCGTTTGCAGCGGTTATGCCTTTTTTCCTTGTGCTCCCGAATGCGGTAAGATGTGTTCTTTTGAGTTTTACGGCAGAAGCTTTTTTAAAAAACTCGATATCCCTCGGATTCGAGCCCGGCCATCCGCCTTCCACATAGGCAATCCCGATCTCGTCAAGAGCATTGAGGATGATGAGCTTATCCTCTACGGAAAAGTTGACGCGTTCAGACTGGGATCCGTCCCTTAAAACAGTGTCATAAA
>JAKAHI010000232.1 GCA_021815065.1 bacterium
GTCGGTCAATAATTCTCTTGTCTGTGATCCGCTCATGAAGTTTGGAAACGAGGAACAAAAAAAAGAATACCTTACGCCTCTTGCAAAAGGGGAAAAGCTTGGATGTTTTGCATTATCGGAGCCGAATGCAGGTTCCGATGCCGCACGCCAGCAGACCACCGCTGTTCAGGATGGGGATAATTTCATTCTGAACGGGACGAAGAATTTCATAACAAACGGTAAAGAAGCGAACATAGCCATTGTATTTGCCATGACGGACAAGGCAAAAGGCCATAAAGGTATCAGTGCCTTTATCGTACCAACGGATGTTAAAGGCTTTACCGTCAGCAGGCTCGAACACAAGCTCGGCATTCGGGCGTCGTCAACCGCCCAGATTATGCTTGAGGACATGAAACTTTCCAAAAAGAACCTATTGGGCAATGTCGGAGATGGATTTAAGGTTGCCATGTCCACCCTTGACGGCGGCAGGATAGGTATTGCTGCCCAGGCACTCGGCATTGCGCGTGCGGCAATGGAAGAGTCCGTCGAGTTTGCCAAACAAAGGGAAGCCTTCGGTCAGATGATACACAATTTCGAGGCAATACAATGGATGGTTGCGGATATGGCGACAAGGCTCGATGCCGCGCGGCTCCTCACTCTCCGTGCAGCGTATCTCAAAGATAAGAAGACAAGGTTCACCAAAGAAGCTGCGATGGCAAAAGTGTTTGCCGCTGAAGCAGCCATGTGGATAACGACAAAGGCAATACAGATCCACGGCGGATACGGCTATACGACTGATTATCCTGTTGAACGGCACTTCAGGGACGCAAAGATAACAGAAATATACGAGGGTACCTCCGAGATCCAGAGGCTCGTTATTGCAGCGAACATGTTTAAAGAGTGAGATCCGCTATTATGGGAAGGGACTACGGTATGACCGATACCAGGATTTTAAAGAATAAAGGTATCGGTATTTTCGATTCTGGTGTCGGGGGGTTGACCGTCCTGCGCGAGATCAGGAAGCTGCTGCCGCAGGAAAATGTTTTTTATCTCGGAGATACCGCCCGTGTACCCTATGGAAACCGCTCCAGGGATACGATCGTTAAATACTCCATTCAGAACACCCGTTTTCTTATAGGAGTGGGCATCAAGCTGCTCGTCGTCGCATGCAACACCTCCTCCTCTGTTGCCATAAATGCGTTGCGCAGCAAATTCCCGGACCTGCCTATCATCGGTGTCATAGAACCCGGTTCCGAGCAGGCCGGCGGTACGACCAGAACAAGAAGGGTAGGGGTTGTCGGTACCAGAGCAACTATCGCAAGCGGATCATACCGGTCTGCACTGCACCGGTTTGACCGCGGTATAAAAGTTTTTCAGCAGGCCTGTCCGCTCTTTGTACCTTTGGTCGAGGAGGGCATGCACAGGACACAGTTTGCGCATGACATCGCGCAGCATTATTTAATGAACCTCAAAAAGCACGATATAGACACGCTCATTCTCGGGTGTACGCATTATCCCCTCCTTTCACCGGTGATACAGAGGGCTGTCGGAAGCAGGGTGAAGCTCATTAACTCGGGTGAGGCCGTTGCCGTAAAAACAAGAGCATATCTTTCAAGGCTTGATTTGCTCAAGACAAAGGGCAAAGGCAGCATCCATTTTTTCGTAACCGATGCACCGGTGCAGTTTAAAAAAATTGGGAAACTGCTCCTTATGCATGATATTGCCAACAGTATCCATAAAGTGGTATTAGAGGACTATGAGTAAGAAAACATCCCACCCCTTTATTATAGGTGTTCTTGCCGTCCTGATCATTGCTGCAGGGTATATCATTTACCTGACCTATATACGGCCTGTCCCAATAACGCTGCATCCGCTGCCGGGAAAAAAAAATATAACATTATATTTTTATAATCCCGACACAGATACCCTGAAGCCGGAGCAACGGACGATTGTTCAGACCGCCGGAGTGCTGGAAACGTGCAGGGCGATTATCGGGGAACTCGAGCATGGCTCGAATACAGGACTTACAACTCCGATTCCGAATGATGTAAAGGTAAACAGTGCAAGTCTTCAGCCCAATGGAATATTATCGTTGGATCTGAGCGAAAACCTTGTCCGGGAAACACCCGAGGGCTCGTCAGCGGAGATCACCGCCATTTATGCGATTGTGAATTCCATTGCCAGGAATATGGATGGTGTAAAATCCGTTCAGATTACCATTGATGGAAAGCTTCTCCAGACACTGGAAACTCACATAGAGATAGACCAGCCGATTATACCGGACTATACGAAATAACCGCTGCGATGTTTGTCATTGCGAACCAGTGAAAAATGGTACGGCAATCTCTCCGGTTGTAGATTCTTCGGCCGGGAATCCGCGTTCTCGACATGACAGACACGGTAGAACTTGACAAGAGCAATCAATGGTTTATACTAACTTTCTTGACGCGGGGTGGAGCAGTCCGGTAGCTCGTCGGGCCCATAACCCGAAGGTCGAAGGTTCAAATCCTTCCCCCGCTATTCTTACTTTCAATAGGTTAATGGTTCCGAACAAAATCAATCATAATGTGTCCACAACCTTAACACCTCTACTGTTCGTTCTTCTTTTAAGACCTGATATACAACTCTATGATGAATGTTGATCCTTCGGGTATATGAACCTTCAAGATCGCCTATAATTTTATCATAAGAAGGGAGAGTTGTGAAAGGATTCCTCTCAAGAATATCAAGAATGTGCTGGGCTTTCTCTTTAAGCCCGGAGCGGACAAGTTTTATAGCATCCCTTTGTGCTTGTGAAGTGAACACAAGCTTCCACTTCACCACATATCATTTGCTGAGTTTCTAACGGGGTAAACCTCCTTATTGCATTTATTGGGTTGATGATTTTTGCAGGTGATGATATATTCGTAAAATGCAGTTTACACAAGAGGATAGCTCCCTGTACTTTATGACGATAACCGCTGCTTGCTGGTGCGTATTCTACGGGTACTGGCTCCTGAAAGCATACAAAACCAAGGACAACATTTACGTGCAGGGCCTTTTCGACAGGGTGATTGCCCGTGTCTGGATAATCACGGTCTTTGCACTGTTGTATTTCCCGCAGCTCTCGGTGGGATGGGCCGGACACAGGATACTGCCGCAGAGCAACGCCCTTGGCATCGTTGCCGACGTCATCTGTGCCGCGGGTGTGGCGTTCTCCATATGGGCACGTTCGATCCTCGGGGGCAACTGGAGCGGTGCAGTGACCATCAAAAAAGACCACGAGATCGTCATGCACGGGCCTTACCGGTTTGTCCGCCATCCCATATACACGGGATATTTGTTAGCCACTCTCGGTTCAGCCTTGGCGGTGGGTGAAGTCAGGGGAGCGGTTGCACTGGCGATGATCTTTGTCGGAATTATCCGGAAAATGGGTGTGGAAGAGAAGCTGCTGAGCAAGCATTTCCCGGACATATATCCGGCCTACAGGAAGCGAATAAAAAGGCTGATCCCGTTTGTGATGTGAAG
>JAKAHI010000233.1 GCA_021815065.1 bacterium
TCCTTATCGGATTTTCGAAGCATACCTTTGTCTGACGCGGGCTTATCGCTCATTGCATAAACTTCCTTATTTTTCAAACGCATTTTTCGGGTTAACCCGGAAAAAGACAAAGAAAAAAATCCGCTTATCCGAATCCTTATACGGGCCGGGGTCAATCAATGATGCTTTTATAAAACTCCTCTTCCTTGATTGACTGGATCCAGAGCATATCCGAAACAATACTGAAATCCGGGACATCGGATTCGCTTATCTCCTTGAAGACAATGGATATATCGGTCCAGCGGGATGCGATCTGCTTCATCATGGCTACAGCTTTCTTGCCCGCAAAGCCTTCAAGGAAATCCGCATACATTTTTCTGAATCCACCGCCGCCGGTCCCCCGTTTCTCTATCACCTGATAGGCGAAGCGTGAAAGCCATTTCCAGTCCGGCAGGTCTTTCCATTCCAAAACCTTTTTTGAGGCAAGCTGAATGCCCTTTACTCCGTAGCCTTCAAAACCGCCGGGAGACAGCATGACACCCGCATTGGACGCTGCCGCCTTAGCAAACAGTTTCTTTTTATGCAGCTGAAAAACAGGTTTTGGTATGGGGATAAAATGTGCATGTTCCCCCTCGGGAAAGTTCCCGTGGATTATCCCTTCAATCAAGGACCCGAACCCGCATTTTGTGAGGCCTTTGCGTTCCGTGTCCGAGATATAGGCGGTATCGTCCTCAAGGTTGTACCCCCATAAAATTATGGAGTGCCCCGGGAAATGCGTTTTGCTTTTATAATAGTCGAGATAAAAGATATCGGTCCTGAGCAATACGGGGATAGCATTGTCTATGCTTTTTATGAGGGCCTCTTTTATTTCTTCTTCTCTGTCCAGTTCGTACCATGCGAAGTCAACGCCGGCGTTTTCGAAGAATTTCTTTTCTATATCCGCAGACCGGTAGTGCATCATTCTCGGCGGGTTCAGCCCTTCGATATACCAGAATCCAATGCCTTCGCCTGTGCCGAAACACTCGGGTTCCGTCATGTCGTAGCCGTAAAAGTTCATAAGGTCGGAAAGCGCCGTAGAGGCGCAATGCCTGCCCGCTTTATGTGCCCAATGTTCTATTATTTTATCCGGCATTTAATGGGTTAGCCTTTCGGGTCCTATAAAAAATTAGTGTAAAAGCTGTTTGAGAATTCTTTTTCCTTCTTCCACGCCCGGCTGGTCAAAGGGGTTTATCTGATAGAGGTACCCGACGAACACGACAAGCAATTCAAAGAACACGAAGAGTTCACCAAAGATTTTAGGGGTAAGTTCCGGTATGGATATCGTTACCGAAGGGCGCGCCGAATTTATCAGCGACATCCTCGTTGCATTCATTTCCGCATGAAGCAGCATATCGAGTGTTTTGCCGAAAAGGTGTCCGAATTCAACATCCACCGGAGGTACGGGAACAATCTTCTTTTCTTTGGCAGTCGTCCTGGCTATCTCGATAAATGTTATGAGCTTGTCGGCGGGTCCCTCTTTATAAAGCTGGAGCTGTGAGTGCTGGTCTGTAACGCCGAGTGCCCTGACCGGGGTACTGCCGGTATAAATCTCCTTGCCGTCCCTCGAATGCTTTTTCCCGAGACTTTCTGCCCATAGTTGGGCAATCCATTCGGTAAAATCCGTAAGGAGCGAAGAATACGGCATAAAAACCATTATGTTTTTATTCAATTGCCTGTGCATAAGGTAGTATACGACGGCTATTTCCCCTACGTTTACGCCTTTGCTTTTCATAAATATATCGCGGATCTTCCTTCCGCCATCCACGAAGTCGGATACGGTTATATCCATAAACGAAGCCGGGAATAATCCTACCGGAGATAATACGGAGTATCTGCCTCCAAGGTTCTGAGGTATGGGAAGAACAGGAATACCGTACTTTTGGGACAATTGGTACAGCGCTCCACTGCCGGGTGTGGTTATAAATACAAAGTGTTTGTCCATTGCCTTTGCGCCAATCAATTTTTTGAAATCCTTAATAAGGATAAACAGCTGTGCCATGGTTTCAACCGTCTCGCCGGATTTGCTTATGGCAATAACGAGTGTTTTTTGCAGATGGATCTCCTGGAGCAGAGTGGAAAACGGCACCGGATCTATATTGTCGAGGATATGTACGGTCACTTTTGATTTTGATGTACCGGCAAAGGCCTGTTTTATGGCACGTGCGCCGAGTGCGGAACCTCCGATGCCGAGGACCACGACATCCGTATATTTCGATGCGGGATATTTCCCGGCAAGGGCCTTTATATCCTTTATCATTTCCGCATCATCAAGGACCGTCAGAAATCCTATCTTATTGTTTGTTATTGATTGAAGAAGATCCTCAGCGGTTACATTTATTTTGTCCTGGGCTGCCATTATCATATGTGCCGGAATGCCGTCTTTTGAAGAGAGGTACTGGCTCATGGCAAAATTGGTATTTATGGATATATCGCCTATGTTCATAATTTATACCGACAAAAACATTTCACGTACATTCTGTGGAATCATGCACGCCTTCATGACTGCAGGATTGACCGCAACAGTTACCGTATGTGCGGTTGCAACGATGCGCTCGTTATCTTCGTCCTGTGTTATAACGTATTCAAGGGTAAATGCCCTGTCCTTCAGCTCCTTTAATTTGACATAGATATTTAAGACATCATCCGCAGTCGCAGCGCTCTTGTAATGGATACATGCCTCTACAAGCACAAAATCTATCCCGTATTTCAATCGGTCTTTTACCGATATACCGGCCTTCCTGAGAAACTCTATACGAGCAACCTCAAGGTAGGTCATATAGGTGCCGTTATTGACGATACCCTGGGCATCGGTTTCAACAAACCGTACCCTTACCTGTGTTTTGAGATTGAACCCTTCCACTCGTTTGACCTCAATAGACCGAGAACAACTTCGTTACATGGGTAAGAAGCAGAAGATGTGCGAACAACCCTTGTATCCTGAGCTTGCCGTTGAAGAGCATGCCGACAATTTCCCTGCCCGTCTTGTCAAAATAATACGGTAGTCCTGCCTTTATCTTCAAGGTGCTCAACTTGAGGATATTGTCCGAGTCTGTCGCTATGAGGAGTTTGCACGGCTGCTGTATCCCGTCATAAATAACCACGCTGCCTTCTTTACATTGCAGGGTAAGGCTTACCTCGATATCCCCGGCCGAGATCCCGATATTGCCGTTTAATGCATTTAAGTCCTTCGCCCTCTCCGGGTGGTTCACTATGTTCTGGGTGATAAGGTCCCGAATCATTGCAGCCAACCCATTGTCCCGGGCCGATTGGTCTATGGTGATGCCGGCCATTTTCAAAATGCCTGTTTCAGTATCTTTAACGTTTCCTCGGGATCGAATATCGGCTTTGCATTATATACAATGGAACCATCTGATATAGCATCTTCGGCAACCTGCTTCAGGCCGTCTTCTTTTACGCCGACCTCCCTTAATTTCTGGGGCATTTTTATACGCTTTGTC
>JAKAHI010000234.1 GCA_021815065.1 bacterium
GATAACCATTCAAAAGGTTATATCGATAACATTTTCTTCTCCGGACTACGAAATCACCATAGTTGACAACGGCAACGATGCAATAAAAAAAGCGGAGGAGGTAAGACCTGATATAATCCTCACGGACATAGTAATGCCGGGAAAGAATGGTTATGAAGTATGCGATACAGTCAAGAGTAATCCTTCCCTTCAGGGAACCCCTGTCCTCTTATTAACAGGCGCTTTCGAAGCCTTTGACGAGCAGAAGGCGAAACAGTCCGGTGCGGATGCATGGCTTTCTAAGCCGTTTGAAACACAGGCACTGATAGACAAGGTGAATGCCCTGCTTTCAAAGCCTGCGGTGAAAAAGCCTGCCGCTGCAAAACCCGTCCCGCCGCCTCCTCCTTCACGGCCCGGTGTTCCGCCGCCGCCACCTCCGCGAAGACCTGTGGCTGCTCCGGTTCCGAAGGCAGCACCTGCGCCGCCTCCACCACCGCCCCCTCCTGCCCCGGAAATGCAAAAAGAAGAGATTCGGGAGCTGTCCGAAGCAGAATCATTCGAAGTAACGGGAGATACGATCGGGGATGAGAGCGGATGGGAAACCATTCCGCTCGGTGAAGAAAAAGCAAAAGCCGGACATGCGCAGGAAAGACCGGAAGAACAATTCCTCGAGGAATTCCCTGTCGATAAATTGTCCGAAGAACCGTTGATAGAAGAAACAAAGTCTCCGGAATTGTTGAGCGAGACGGAAGGGAGCGATGTCGGTTTCGGGGATCTTGAAGAAGCAATGGAAGAGGCGGAAAAGACGAAGCAGGAAGAACCAAGGGTCATGAGTCCGTCACTGGATCAGTACGAAAAAACCTTTGAAGAACAGGAAATCGTCAAACCGGTAGAACCTATTGAACCTCTTGAGCAGGATATTGTCACCCACAACGAAATATCTCCGCAGGTCAGTTTAAGCAGGGAAGAATTGCTTGAGCAGGCGTCTGCAAGAATAGAAAGTATGATCGCCGAGCTGCTGCCGGGTGCAGTGCAGCAGATAGTGGAGAGCAAGGCAGATGCCATCATACGCGAAGTAGCGGAAAAGATTATATGGGAAGTAGTACCTGCTCTTACGGAGACGATGATCAAGGAAGAGATTCACCGATTAAAAACGACAAAGAAGAAAGCTTAGAGACAACCCCCTCTGTAACGTAAAAATTCCGGCAGTCTTCCGGTTTACAGAAGCAGCTTATTGCGAAGCAAATGGACAAGGCATATACCCACAAAAATATCGAGGAAAAATGGTACGCTGAATGGCTGCAAAAAGGTTTCTTCCACTCTCAGCCTGATCAGAGGAAACCCTATTCGATCGTTATTCCCCCTCCCAACATCACCGGCTCGCTGCACATGGGGCATGCGCTGAACAACACCCTGCAGGACGTCATGATACGGTACAAGATGATGCAGGGATTCAACACGGTTTGGATCCCGGGTACCGACCATGCAGGCATAGCCACGCAAAACGTAGTCGAGAAACAGCTTGCAAAAGAAGGACTCGACAGATTCAAAACGGGAAGGGAAAAATTTATTCAGCGGGTATGGGAATGGAAAAAACAATCGGGTGATACCATCGTTAACCAGCTGATGAAGCTCGGTGTTGCATGCGACTGGTCGCGGCAGCGCTTCACTATGGATGAAGGATTGTCGCGGGCGGTGAAAGAGGTGTTCGTCAGGCTCTACGGGGAAGGACTGATTTACCGGGGAGAGTACATCATTAACTGGTGCCCGAGATGTTTTACCGCACTTTCGGATCTCGAGGTGGAGCACAGGGATGAAGACGGTAAGCTATACTTTATCGTTTACCCGTTTGCCGGGCGTAAGGACGGGATAATGGTTGCAACCACCAGGCCCGAAACCCTGCTCGGGGATACTGCTGTAGCCGTGCACCCCGATGACCCGCGGTACAAGGAAACGATCGGAAAGAAAGTCGTTGTACCGATAGTGGACCGGGAGATACCCGTTATAGCGGACAGCGCCGTTCATAGTGATTTCGGGACGGGAGCAGTCAAAGTTACGCCTGCGCATGACTTCGACGATTTCGAAATGTCGCGGCGGCATTCCCTGCCGTCGATACAGGTTATCGACCTGCATGGCAAAATGACCGCGGCTGCCGGAAAGTACGAGGGCATGGACAGATTCAAGGCGAGGACGGCTGTTCTCGAGAAACTGCAAAAGCTCGGTGTGCTTGCCAAAATGGAAGATTATAAATTATCTGCGGGTACCTGTTACCGGTGCGGAACAATTACCGAACCCATGGTTTCGACCCAGTGGTTTGTTAAAACAAAACCGCTTGCCCGGGAAGCCATAGAAGCAGTGAAACAGCACCGGACGAGGATCGTTCCCCAGCAGTGGGAGAAGTCCTATTTTGAATGGATGGAAAACATAAAAGACTGGTGCATATCAAGGCAGATCTGGTGGGGACACAGGATCCCGGCATGGTATTGCGACGACTGCAAGAATATTACCGTTTCCATCGATACGCCGCATGCGTGCAGCACCTGCGGCAGTACAAACATTCATCAGGACGAAGATGTACTCGATACATGGTTTTCTTCGTCACTCTGGCCGTTTTCAACACTCGGCTGGCCTGATAAAACTCCTGAGCTTGCTTATTACTACCCTACCAGCATCCTTATTACCGCTTTCGATATTTTATTTTTTTGGGTCGCACGCATGATGATGATGGGATTGAAATTCATGGGGGATGTTCCTTTCAAAGACGTTTATATCCACGCACTCGTAAGGGATGAGTTCGGCAAAAAAATGAGCAAAACAAAAGGGAACGTCATAGACCCCCTTGTTATCATCGACAAGTATGGAACGGATGCGTTCCGGTTTACCCTGGCATCGATGGCAGCGCAGGGACGCGATATAAAACTCTCGGAACAGCGGATAACCGGTTACCGGAATTTTATCAATAAGCTTTGGAACAGTACACGGTTTCTCTTGATGAAGGTCACAGAGTCCGGGCTGACACGTCCGCCGAAACAGGAAAACGAAATCCCCATCGATGCGTGGATCAACAATAAGCTCCGCACGACGGTAATGAGCGTGAAATCTGCAATCGAAGATTACCGGTTTAATGATGCAGCAACAGCTCTGTACCAGTTTGTGTGGCACGAGTACTGCGACTGGTATCTTGAAATGGTCAAGATCTATTCAGGCACCTCATCCGATACAAGGGCGATCGAGAACATGCTTTATGTTCATGACACAACGGTACGGCTTCTTCATCCGTTTGTCCCGTTTGTAACCGAAGAACTATACCATATTCTGCGGAATGCGACCGGACAAGATGCGGGGGAAACCGGCAATTCGATTATGCATGCTCAGTATCCCGATCCGGAACAGCTTGTAATCGAAGATCGCCGCGCAGGGGACGATGCGGCTGAGATAGATGCCGTTATAGAAATCATAACGAAAATAAGAAACATACGGGCTGAATGTAATGTT
>JAKAHI010000235.1 GCA_021815065.1 bacterium
GAGAGTATGCAGGGTCGAATGCATCGAACTGAGGGTCTGACAATCCTTTCGGCGGAGCACTGCAGTCAACAGGCATGGAGAATACCTGCAGGTGGCCGGTTGTTGGTGATGCGGCAAGGAAGATTATTGTTTTACCATCAGGCGACCACGAAAGAGGGGGTACGACGTTTGATGTGTTGCAGAGCCACTGCCTGTTCGAACCGTCAGAAGCAATCGTGTAAATGCTCATGGGTGCCTCACTGCTCGGTATGGGGTTTGCACCGGGGAATGGGTCATGTATGTATGCGATGGTTTTGTCGTCGGGAGAGTATTTGCCGCAGCATGCGCCTGATCCGTCATCGTTGGTTATCTGCGAGCTCGTGCCTGTTTTGGGATCGATAATCTCAAGCTCTCTCTGGATAGACACAGCCATCGTATAAGAAATGGTGCTGCAATCATGGCTGTAATCGGGTGCATCCGAATCGGCATTCGGGGTGTCGGTAAGCTGTGTCAGGTTACTGCCGTCAATGGACATTGTGTATATCTGGAACCTGCCGGTCCTATTCGAAGAAAACGCTATACTGTTTTTGCATGCGGTAGGGTAGGTGTCAAAGCACTGATGTAATACGCAATCGGTTGACGGATCGCTGAGGCGTGTTACTGCCGAGCCGTCCTCTTTCATGGAGTATATGCTGTAATCGCCGTCTCTGGCAGATACGAAGACTATCAAGGGCTGTTGATTTAAGGATGTCTGATAGGTTTGTCTCGAGCATGCTGATGTAAGTGCTGCTACAGCGAAGGAGAGTAAAAACAGGGTTGATTTATGTTGCATGTTTCTCTATGATGTTCAGGGACAATAAACGTTGTATGAGGTTTTTTACACTACTGCCTGCTTTATCCCGATCTATGGCATAAGCAGACATAATTTCTTCTACAATCCTGTCCTGCTCAAGGTTTGATTCAATACCCCTGAAGATCACAAGACCTGTTTCGTTCAGGGAATAATAGTGCTTGTTCCGCATATCGAGCAGTATTGCCTCGTTATTGTCAAGCTCTGTAACTATTATGTCATCCGGAATTTTATATGTCGTCATAAGAAATAAGAACGGGGCGATCTTCGATCGCCCCGTGAAAAATCTTTACAATCCTAAATTGCTCAGACTGACCTTGCCGGTTATCACATTGATGAGCAGGTTTACCACGCTTACGTACTGGTTCATCTGCGCATTGTTCATATTTGTTGTCGAATAGGCTATGGCGTCACATGGTGCCGAGGCATTATAAGGTATACCAATGTAATTCTGGTATTTGCTGCACCAGTTGAACTGTCCCACCGTGAGCAGTCCGCCAAAGGTCGGATCCGGGAAGAACATGTACGCATCATTGGGCAATGCAATAGCAATGGAGTCCAGCGAGTTTACCGGCAGTATTGCCGCAAGAGTAGGCGCCATCGATGGGGAGAGCGCTGAGGCAAGCTGCACAAATGTAGTCCCGGTCACGTTCAGGGTGATGAGTTTCGGCGGATCTGCAAAGGTACTGCCCGGCCAGTAATGATACCGCGGGAAGAATGCCGGTGCGGTAGATCCCATGAGGGGTCCGAGCGGTAATATTAATCCCAAACTTAAGGGGATTCCGAGCGGACCTGCGTTAATATATACTCCAGCGTAGAGCAGCGAGAACAGAGAACCGTTCCACAGATCGGGTTGGCCGTTCTTTTCTCCGCAAACGGCATTACCGACTGCCACTTGTGTATTCGGAATGGGCCATGGCAAATCGGCGGAAAGACCCGGTAAAAGCGGAGGTAATGGGCTCAGCGTGGTGCATGTTATGTCATCGCCGTAAGGATCGGGGTTAGTTGAAAGGTTATAGCCAAGCTCAAGGTTGTCCGGTACCCTGTCTGTGCCGGTATCACTCCATGCTGTCATGGTTGTCAACGTGGTTGCAGTCAAGTAGTTTAAGGAGTAGCCTGATCCTGTAAATGGGAATGCCTGTTCTTCATCTGTTTGCTCAACAATATTGCCTGTCTGGTGAAATTGCCCGTCGCCATAGATATTCACAAAACAGGGCTGATTCGATTGGGCGCCATTACATACGGGTGTGCCTGCATGCCATGTATTGTCACCGCTGTCTGCATACCATTCTCCGGAATATAACGGTGAAGTCGGATTCCCGGTGCAAGGCCCGGTTATAGTATAGGTAAGAGGTGTGCCGGTTGTAGAATCTGTTATTGTGGTTACCGCATCACAGGTGCCGTTCACGGTGCCATTTATTACATTACCTGGTCCGCTCGCAGAACCTGCAGTGCCGGGAGAAAAGCTTGCTGTTGCTGTCCAGTAGCCTGCTCCATTGGGGTCTTCACTTGCCGGTACATGGACAAATCCGTCTGCAAAAGCCTCTGGAGCTGTATACGTGCTTGCGCCGACGAGGGGTGATGTTGTCTGGTAAGAAAGAGGTGCGAGTGTCTTCAGGTCGGCAGGCGGGTTGCTCAAGAACGCGCCAAGGTCAATGGATGGTAATACCGGCAGTGATGTGTAGGCGTCGCCGGTAGAATCAAACATCACGGTCACAAGTGTTGGAAGCATACCAAGTAATGGACCGAGCGTACTGCTGCCCGAGCCTAAACCGGCTAGCAGAGGCTCCAATACAGGGAGCAATCTCGGTACAAGCACCGGTATTGCAGGTACAATATCCAGCGGATGCTGGCCATTGTTATCTATAAGACTTGCATACAGCGCATTGGAAACGGACTGCAAATCCGTGAGATAGATGAGTCTCGATATGGCTGGCAGGGTAAGCGTCATGCTTGCACTGAGGGGAATGGAAAGTCCGCCGGTGACAAACAACTCATTACTGATCAATTGTGCTGCTTGTTTTTGTCCCATGCCGCTTATTAAAGTAATTATACCCTTAATTGTTTGATTGGAACCTATGCTCGGGCTTATACCCGGCAACAGTTTTAATATAACAACGACAACCTGACCCAATACTTCCGAACCCCATGTGTCGCCAGTCGTCGTCGATGTAGGAGGATCGTATTTCCCGTTCTTATCGTTATCAATATAGTTTATAAAGCCATGGGCTGAATTGTCTCCGCTCCGCGCCATGATTGCACCCATGCTGTTGGACATGTTTTTGGCTGCATCGGAAAGAAGATACTGCGCATCGGAGAGCATCTGGGCACCGTTTGAAGTCAGGGTACCGAAGTTGGGATCCGTCAAAGGATTGGGCATGGTGCATCCCGTTTTTGTTAACCCGATCAAGAGGTTTGCAACAGCATTGAGTACGCCGTTGTACGCGAATAACACCTTGGCACCGCCCTGGATTGTTTCAAACAAGCTGAGCATGGCATCAACCTCGCCGAGGTCGTATGCACCCGACATATCGAGGGTAAAGCTCTGACCCGCGAGAGATGTGATCAACACTCCCATATTGGGGAGAATAACTAAGGTTGCCGTATTTATGGTAAAGGAAAAACCCGTAAAAG
>JAKAHI010000236.1 GCA_021815065.1 bacterium
ACTTCTTTGTAAATGAACCATAAACGCTGTGGAACATCCGGTATTCCCTTTGAGTTGATGACACCCGAATAAACATGCCGGTAACTGTTATCGACCGATTCGATAACAGCCCATCCCATGATTTGTGAGCCTGGGTCTATACCCAGTATTCTCATTGTTCCATTGCCTCCATATCTTTTTCCGATATATCGAAGTTTGCGTATACTTTCTGAACATCGTCATGATCGTCGAGTGTGTCCATCAGCTTGATCATCTGTTCGGCCTCTCTGCCCTTGAGCGGTACGTAGGTTTGCGGAACAAGCGTAACTTCAGCGAATGTGTACTTTATGCCTTCTTTTTCATACGCCGCTTTTACCGCTTCAAAAGAAGACGGAGAAACAAGGACTTCGAGCATTTTACTGTCTTCGTCGTGGCTTACATCGTCTACGTCGAAATTCATCGACAGCTCAAGGAGCTTGTCCTCGGTGATAGTGTCATCGGGTATAAGGAACTGGCCTTTCTGTTTAAACATCCAGCTTACGCATCCGGCCTCGCCGAGATTTCCCCCGAATCTCGAAAAAATATGGCGTATCTCCGCTGCAGACCGGTTCTTGTTGTCGGTCATCACGTTGACCAGGACAGCAACGCCCCCCGGTCCGTACCCTTCATACATCAGTTCCTCGTAGATCTCACCCTCTAATTCACCGGTTCCCTTTTTGATGGCATTCTCTATGTTCGTCTTAGGCATGTTTTCCTGCTTTGCTGCAGTAACTGCCGCCCTCAGTCTCGGGTTCGTATCGACGTTGCCGCCTCCTGTCCGTGAAGCGGTTATGATTTCTCGTATAAACTTCGTGAATAGTTTGCCTCTCTTCGCATCCTCTTTACCCTTTTTATGTTTTATTGTTGCCCATTTCGAATGCCCTGACATGTTACCTCCTTTTTAAGATCACCTGTTTTACTCTTTGCATCCTTCATTTCGAATTTTAATTTTTGTTCCTTAAACTTTACTCATCAGCGTTTGTATCTTCTTTGCTATGCCTTCGGGATAAAGATCGTAGATCTCTTTTAACTTGTTCTGATCTCCGTGTGGAACAAACAAATCCGGTATGCCGATGGTAATGAATCTGTTCCCGTTTATTTGTTTTTTACTCATAAACTCCATGAGAGCACTGCCGAACCCGCCTGCAATGACATTGTTTTCTACGGTTACGATGACTTCGAACCGTGCGGCCAAATCGGTCAACAGCGGCTCATCCAACGGTTTTATAAACCGTGCATTGACAACCGTAGCATGTATTCCGTAGGAAAGCAGTATATTCCTTGCAATGAGTGACGGCATAACCATATCGCCGATAGCTACGATGGCAACGTCGCTGCCCGTTTCAAGAATTTCTCCACTGCCTATGGGCAGGGCACGAAAAGTATCCGACAGATTAACCCCAACACCATTGCCTCTGGGGTATCTTACCGCGCAGGGTCTGCCGAGGTTTACGGCTGTAAACAACATATGCCGTAATTCTTCCTCATCCTTTGGCGACATCAGGGTGATATTGGGTATCATTCTCAAATAAGAGATGTCAAAAGCGCCGTGATGCGTCGGTCCGTCCTGGCCTACAATGCCTGCCCTGTCCATGACGATGGTCACTCCGAGATTCTGCAGGCACACATCATGAATAACCTGGTCGAATGCCCTCTGCATGAACGTAGAATAGATGGCTGCTATTGGTTTCAGTCCTTGTGTTGCGAGGCCGGCAGCAAAAGTTATGCCGTGCTGTTCCGCTATACCTACATCGTAGAACCTGCCGGGAAATTTTTTTGAAAACTCTTCCAGCCCGGTCCCGTCGGGCATTGCAGCGGTTATCGCTACTATTTTTTTGTCGTTTTCCGCGAGTTTTATTATGGTGTCGCTGAAGACCTTTGTATAGGTAGGAGCAGTGGTGTTCTTTGACAACACCAGTCCGGTCTTCTTATCAAATGGTCCCACGCCATGCCAGAAGACAGGGTCTTTTTCTGCGTATACGTAGCCTTTTCCCTTCTGAGTCTTTACGTGTACCAGTACTGCCCCATCCCAGTTCTTGACGTTGTTAAAGGTCTCTATAAGCTCTTTCAGGTTATGTCCTTTGATCGGACCTATGTACTGAAAGCCGAGGCCTTCAAACAGGATACCGGGGGTTACAAAGCTCTTGAAAGAAACCTCGGTACGCTGGGCAACCTTGTAGAGGGGGTCTCCAAACCTTTTTGGAAGAGATAAGATGAAATCTTTTATGCTCTTTCTCATTCTTGCAAATCTGGAGCTCGTGAGTTTCCTGCTCAGAAAATTGGACAGAGCCCCCACGTTGGGATATATGCTCATACCGTTGTCGTTGACGACGACAATGAGATTTCTGCGTAAATGACCCGCCTGATCGAGTCCCTCAAAAGCTATGCCTGCCGTAAGAGAGCCGTCACCGATGACCGCAATCACCTTTGCAGCATTGTTCCCGCTGATTTCCAGGGCCTCTTTTATACCGAGGGCTGCAGAGATTGAAGTGCTCGAATGTCCCGCGCCGAAAGCATCATATTCGCTCTCATCTCTCTTGAGAAACCCGCTCAGTCCGTTCAACTGCCGCAGCGTCCTGAATTTATCCTTCCGGCCCGTGAGCAGCTTATGGGCATAAGCCTGATGGCCGACATCCCATACGATTTTATCGTTCGGTGTATCAAACACATAATGCAGTGCTATGGTTAATTCAACGGTCCCGAGGCTGGATGCAAGATGTCCTCCGTTCAGAGACACCGAATCGGTTATTTCTTCCCGTAGTTCCTGTGCAAGCTGGGTAAGCTCTTCCAGAGTCAGATTCTTGATATCCGACGGATAATTTACCCTTTCTATGGTCATAGGTGGAATTCCTCTTTTATCCAATCGCATATGCCGGTCAAATATATGCCTTCTTTCTTGTGTTTTATCGCTTTCCGGGCCTTGTCGATATATTCGTAAAACAAATCTTTTGCACCATCGATACCCAGCACATTTACGACCGAAGGCTCGTTGCCGTCCTTGGTATAATCTACGATATCATCTCCCACCTGAAAAGCCATACCGAGTGATTCTCCAAAGTCCCGCATGTCCGCTATGAAATGCTGCCTCTTGAAAAAGACCGGAACGGCCACTGCAGAAAATGTTATCAATGCAGCGGTCTTATTCCTGTGTATGAAAAGAATGTCCTCTTCATCAACAGGTACATTTTTCTTTTCAAGATCCATGACCTGTCCGCCGACCAGGCCTTTTGATCCCAGAGCACGGGTAAACTCATTCAGAAGAGATACCATGTCGCCGGTTTTTTTATAAGAACCGATGGTCGCCATGAGTTCAAAAGCCTGCGTTAACAATGCATCGCCGGTCAGTATGGCAACGGCTTCGTTGAACATTCTGTGTACCGTCGGCTTTCCCCTCCTGAGATCGTCGTTGTCCATAGCGGGAAGATCATCATGAACAAGGGAATA
>JAKAHI010000237.1 GCA_021815065.1 bacterium
AAGTTTCGGTAAGGAACGGGAGGGATATCGTTGCTTCTGTCTGCGATGAAAGCTCTATCTTTGCCCTTTCTGCCGCTTCCTTCAGCCTCTGCATTGCCATGACGTCCTGCATGAGATCCGCACCGTGCGTTTTCCTGAAATCTTCGAGAATATAATTGATGATCCTGTTGTCGATGTCCTCACCACCGAGATACGTATTGCCTGCAGTAGATAATACTTCGTATACACCTTCGCCGAATTCGAGTATGGAAATATCAAACGTTCCGCCGCCGAAATCGTATACCGCTATAAGCTCTCTTTTCTTTGATCTCTTCTGGGCGTAGGCCAGGGCAGAAGCGGTCGGCTCGTTTATGATACGCAGGACCTTTAATCCGGCTATCTCAGCAGCATCTATGGTAGCCTGCCTCTGGTTCTCGTTGAAATAAGCCGGTACCGTAATACATGCACCTTCTATCTCGTCTTCGAGAAATCCCTGTGCCACATTTTTTGCCTCAAGCAGTATAAAGGCGCTGATCTCGGGAATACTCATGGATTTTCCGCCGCACATAACCCGTGCATCTTCATGCGGACCTTGTACGATTTCATAAGGTACTTTTTCTTTCGTAACCTGTACCTCCCTGGAATCATAACGCCTGCCGATAAGCCTCTTTGCGGCAAAGATTGTATTTTTGGGGTTCGTTATGGATTGACGTTTAGCCCTGACTCCGACAAGGGTCTTTTCGTCGTTGGTAACGGCAAAATAGCTTGGTATAAGCCTGTTGCCTGTTGAGGACGGAATAACAAACGGTTTTCCGTTTAACATGGCAGCAACACAGGTGTTTGTGGTACCGAGATCAATACCTATTGTTTTACCCATAATTATCTCATCAGACCTTTCAGTTTCTTTATTTCAGCTTTAATATCGTCTGTTTTAACACCGAGAGCAAACGTTTGCTCATACTCAAACAGGGCACTCTTAAGGAGCCCTGCCTTGTTATATATCCTGGCAAATAACAGGTGATAATCCGGATTTTTTGGATCCAGCTCTACGGCCTGTTGACAATAGTTTTTAGCCTCTTTCATGGACTGGTTAAAGTCGTACAAGACAGAGGCGAGTTTAAAGTATACATGTTTTTTGTCCATGGTAAGTTCCAGCGCCGATTTCAGATAGCCAATGGAATCCTCGGGCTTATTCAGTTCTCTGCTTATATCCGCCTTTTTCAGGAGGTCCTCATATCTGTCCACCTTCATATGCTGTTCGGCTTCCTGCATCTTATGGATGTACTCCTGGTCATATGGATTATATGAATTCGCCAGTTTCAAATTAATATACGCATTGGCATAGTCGTTCTTCATGAATGCTTCCATGCCGAGCTTATAGTAGGCAGTTGCTTTCTTAACGCGGTCTTTTATTTGATCCGCTATGAGATGCTGAACCGGCTCTTTTGCCATAGCCGGCCGCGGGGTAGCGGTGTCTTCCTTCAAGAGAGCGGCGGTTGGCCCGGGTTTCTTCCCGGATCTGGATTCCGGCGTTTTTTCAGGAGGTTTGTTTTTTACTGTTTCGTAAGCTTGCTGCACCTTTTTATATATGTCCACCAAAAAATGCTTGTCCTCGGCAGGTACTGACCGTGCATAAAAGCTGTCCGGATGGAACGTTTTTGTCTTTTCGAAGTATGCTTCTTTTATCTGCTCTGCAGTTGCACTCTCCGGAACGCCGAGAATGGAATAGGGGTCTGCGTTCTCGTACGTAGCATAGAGGTCTTTTATCGATTGTTCCAATTGCTTTTGCTCAGGGGATTGTCCCAGAGAATGTTTTTCGATTTTTTCTGAGGATTGGCTTTGCTGAAACTCAACCACCTTTTGGCTGCTCAGTTTTTCAAGGATCTTATTTACCGAGGTTAACCCAAAGCCTGTCACCCTTGCAATTTCTTTTACCGGAGTTCTCCCGTCAATAAGTGATAATACGAACTTTTCCTGCTCTGTTAACCCTGATACGCTACTTACCTGTTTAAGAAGTTTTGGCATAAGCTCCATGACACTTATTTGTAATAATATTAATTATTTTGTCAAGCACTAAACCTCTCAATGCTTACCTCCTTGCATGTACCTAGTCAAAAACATGCCTTTTGATCATAGAGAGCTTATAGCATAGATTGACTTACAGATTACTTACAGATCGTTATTTATTTTATTTTGTTCTTATGGTTGACAATTAATCTCTGATTATATATAAATAAATCAATTATGATCAGACATAAATTATTTTATAGGTTTTTTGCTGTAATAATGACATTTGTGTTTGTTTCATCCACATGGGCCGCAGATGTTGCCATTATTAAAACACGCAATCTTGCTCCCTACAACGAAGCTATAACCGGGTTTACAATAAATTGCAGCGCTCTGCGTACAAAAGAATATGATATGGAAGAAAACCAGTCGCGCGGAGCAGAGATCGCAGGACAGATAAATCAAAGCAAGCCATCTGTTGTGCTTGCGGTCGGCGCACCTGCTGCTCAGATAGCAAAGCTCTATATAGACAAATCGATTCCTATTGTGTTTGTCATGGTGCAGAGCCCTGAAAAAATAGGCCTTCAGGATATCAATAACATAACAGGTATTTCACTGAACATTCCCGTAGAAACGCAGCTCCGTGCATTAAAGGCCCTTGTTCCTGCAGTAAGTAAGGTCGGAGTGATATACAATCCGAGAAATACAGCCGGGGAGATCACCCAGGCGATGAGAATCTCCAGCCAGCTTGGATTCAGGCTTATAGCGGCAAAGGTGGATACGCCCAATGACGTAACAAGGGCACTCCGGGCATTTGCTGAAGGTATAGATGCGTACTGGATGCTTCCGGATCTTACAGTCATGCAGGCATTTACAACGATCCTGAACTATACAAATGACCGGAAGATACCGTTCCTTGCTTCATCCAAGATTATGGTAGACAGAGGGGCGCTTGTTTCCCTTGCCCCGAACTACGCCAACATAGGGAGTCAGGGATGCGGTATCGCCAATCAGATAATTGGCGGTGCAAAACCATCTCAAATCCCTATTTCTCCTCCGAAGGGACTGGAACTTACCGTTAATCTTACAGCGGCTAAAACGCTCGGCTTACAGAGCATTGCAACGAATGCAATGACCTTTGCAGCATCAGAAGGCTATAAAATCAGTATTTCCCAATAAAGCGCAGCCAGGTACAGTGGAGAATATAATCAAATTCGGAACATCTGGTTTTCGGGGTATTATTGCGGATTCTTTTACGTTCAAAACACTCGGTGCAACCGTGCGTGCAATAGCGGATTATGTAAAAGCGCATTCCGTCAATACCCCGCCGAAACTTATCGTTGGTTATGACCCCAGATTTATGGGAGAGGCCTTCGCAAAAGATGCTGCGGAAAAGCTCAATTTGTCCGGGGTCGATGTACTGTTAACAAACAGGGATACACCGACGCCCGTACTATCTTTTTACGTCATAC
>JAKAHI010000238.1 GCA_021815065.1 bacterium
CTTAAAAAGCCCCATGGCCTCGGCGAATACGGGTTCTTCTGAAGCGAAATTCGTATGGAGCTCTGCAAAGTCTATCTCTTTTTTGGGGTTCTTTATGCCGGCCATTTTGTACGCCTTTTTGGCTGCCGCCGACAAGTGTTCCATTCCCAGAAGGTCCCGGTCACCTATATAATAGGTGTCCATAGAATGACCTACACCGTCTATCCATACCGGTTTATCGGTAAATTTCTTTGCCGCTTTTTTTGATGACAGAATCACGGCGCATGCCCCGTCGGCGTAAGCGGATACATGTGCCTGTCTGATGGGCAGGTAGAGCGGTTTTGAATTCAGGACGTCCTCTACGGAGATCGTGGGCTCCTTGCGTGCTGCGTACGGGTTATTGTTTGCGTTCTGGAGGTTCTTTACCGTGAGTCTTGCAAGGTCTTCCTCGGTAAATTTATATTTTTTCATATATGCACTTGCCTGAAGAGCCGCTGTCGAATAGAAATTTATGATGCCCCGGGGTCTTTCATAAACAGGGTCAAGCGTATACGCCTGTGTGAGAGGAACTCTGAACTCCGAGCCCGCCATGCTGAAACCGATAACAAGGGCTGTTTCATATAACCCGGACAGAATACGCATGTAAGCATACAATGCCGCATTCAAGCCGTCTGCCTCAACCTTTGTTTCGTCCTTCATAAAAGATCCTATCCGCGGAACCGTGTAGACTTCGGAGATCGTCCTGCCGTCGGTAAAATCGTTGCTCGCAAATATAAAAGTATCGATATCATCCCTGGTGATGCCAAGGTCTTTGAACAAGGACTTTACGAGCTCGTATACCATCCTTTCCCGCGCAACAGGGCTGTCAAAGGTGTGTTTTGTTTGTTTATAACCGACTACTGCAACCCTTTCATTCATATATACCTCCCTTTTTAAAGGCCATTTCAGCCATGGTCATGCAGGTTCGAAGTACGCAAGGTCATTGTAGTCGCCCTGCGTTGTCTCTTTCCATACAGCTTTCACCTTCATGCCCGTTTTCACCTCAGGCACGGAAGAAGTCTTTATAATACCCGAGATCAGGCTGGAAGCCCCGGGCAGCTTGATCATGCCGATTATGTACGGCTGCTGGACATCGGTAATCTCCCCGTTGGCTATAGTCACGTGCGCTGTCGTAAAATTTTTCAGTATGCCTTCCTGACCGATCTCCACCATCTGATCAATTGGTTTGTGACATTTGCCGCATACGGTACGGGGCGGCACATAGACTTTTTTGCACGCAGGGCATTTTACACCCAATATCTTTTTTTCTTTGAGGCCGTTGATGTATTGTTCCAGTGCGTGACCAACCCTGTTTTTATACGAAAATGTTATTGGCACCCTAGCCCTTACAACGTTACCAGGCATAATTCCCTCCTTATTTTTTAAGAAAATATACAAAATTATAAACCGCAATGCAAGTATTTTGATTATTCAATCAATGCCGTGTATGCCTGGATATTCATGCCCGTTGGTTGTATTCCTTGCAAACTGGTGTATATGTGCTTTTATAGGTCAATATGAAATCAGGCGTAATTGCTGTTATAGGCAGGCCCAATGTTGGTAAATCTACATTACTGAATAAACTGATCGGAGAGAAGCTTACCATTGTTTCACCAAAACCACAGACGACATGGCAGAGATTACATGGTGTTTTAACGACGCAAGACGCTCAGTTTGTTTTTATCGATACACCGGGGTTGGAAACAGAGAGGAGTTCTCCGTTTATATCGGTGCTGAAGAAAATAACCCTGTCGGCCATGAACGACGCGGATGTGATCGTACATATCGTCGAGCCTTTTATTACAGACCGGGAGCGTTCCATAGAGGAAGAACTCGGAAAGATTCATGATAAACCAAAGATGGTACTTATAAATAAGATTGATTTGAAAAAAGATAAAAACTTACTTCTGCCCGTTATAGGGAGTTATGCGGATAAAGCCGTGTACGGTGCTATAATACCGGTGTCGGCAGTTACCGGTGAAGGCGTCGACGTATTCCTGAAGGAGCTGAAGCAGTATCTGCCGAATGACGGCATGCTGTACAACGAGGATACCATAACGGATAAGTATGAAAAGGAACTGGTCGCCGAGATTGTGCGGGAGAAGCTGTTTAATTTCACCCGGGAGGAGATACCGTATTCCGTTGCCTGCGTTGTCGATAAGTTCGATGAAACACAGCGGGAGAGGATAATCAGGATATATGTTACAATCTATGTGGAAAAAACGTCTCAGAAGGGCATATTGATTGGCGCCGGTGGTTCGATGCTGAAAAAGATAGGAACGTCTGCAAGAATGGATATGGAAAAACTGCTGGGAACGAAGGTGTATCTGGAGTTATATGTCAAGGTCAAGGAAGATTGGAAAAAAGACAAACGCTTTCTCAGGGAAATAGGACTGGAAAAATGAACCCTCTTGTCGCAATAGTCGGAAGGCCGAATGTCGGTAAATCGCGTTTATTCAACAGGATGATTTCAAGAAGAAAATCCATAGTACTGGATCTGGCCGGTACCACGAGGGACACCATCTACGATACGGTCGAATGGAACCGTGTACCGTTTGATGTCGTGGATACCGGCGGACTTACAAACGATAAGAACAATATACATTTTAAAATAAACAAAAGGGTAGAAACCGTCGTAGCAGAGGCATCCGTCATCATTCTGGTATGCGATTACCAGGCAGGCGTGCTGCCGTACGACCATGAAATAGCGAACTGGCTCAGGAAAATAAACAAACGGGTTTTCCTTGCCGTCAATAAGATGGATAAGCCGGACGACCCTTCCGCTGTCGCGGATTTCTACCGGCTCGGGTTCCCGGATGCCTTTGCGATATCCGCCGAGCACGGGTACGGTGTCGATACCGTCATGGACGCGGTAGCCGGTTATCTGAAGTCGCACCCTGACGGGTTACCTGATGCGCAGAACAATACGGGCAAGCCGTTAAAACTCGTCTTTACCGGAAAACCGAATGCAGGCAAATCAAGCATGATAAATTATATTATCGGGAACGAAATCATGCTGGTCGACGATAAGCCCGGTACGACAAGGGATTCCGTCGAGATAAAGGTCGAGATTAATAAGATACCGATGGTATTGATAGATACCGCGGGGTTGAAAAAGAACAAAGATGGACCCGCGGTTGAAACGATATCCGCGATAAAAGCAAAGGATTCGATACACCGGTCTGATATCGTCGTGCTTGTCATAGATGCTGTGCAGGGTGTAACGGGCTATGACAAAAAGATTATGAATATGATACAGTCTTACGGTAAGGGATGTGTAATAGCCGTCAATAAATGGGATATTATCCCGAAACAAGACAGGCGGATTGTCACGAACGCGATAGCCGATGCGTTCGGTTTTGCCGAGTATATACCCATCATTCCTACATCTGCCCTTACCGGTGAAGGTATCCGGGCGCTCGTATCGAACGTG
>JAKAHI010000239.1 GCA_021815065.1 bacterium
TCAAATGCAGCGGTCAATGTAGTTTTCAACCACGCTTTATCGACTGCCGGAGATATGTAATAAACAGGTTTAAGCATATTGCTGTCTCTCGGGATAATGGCTTCCCTGACCGCTATCCTTGCAAGTGGTGTATTGGGCAATATCCTTATCCCCATAAAGATAAAATTTAAAGCCTTATGCAGACGCTGTATATTCTTTATGCCTTCCACTACAGTTTCTTCTGTTTCACCGGGACCGCCGAACATAAAAGAGTTTGATGAGCTGATACCGTATTTATAAAACAGGTCGTTGCATGCCACGATATCATGAACGGTAAAGCGCTTACCCATCTTCTTGAGCGTAACATCACAGGCTGCGTCCGCCCCGATCTCTGCACCCGCAAGTCCCGCATTTTTCATGAGCTTGACTGCTTCTTCATTCAAGCCATCCGGCTTAAAGAAAGCTGTCCACCGGATATTCACCTTACGCCGCATCATCTCCTCCATCAGCTCTAGGTAATACCCTTCATCGTCGTTAAAGATTGAATCAACAAAGAAAAGGTGTTTTGCATTATACCGGTCACGAAGCAGCTCGATATCATCAACAACGGAAGCTGCCTTTCTTGCACGCAAGTGACGCCCCTCCAGCAAAGGATAGGTGCAATAGACACACTGGTGGGGGCATCCGCGCTTTGTCTGTATTGACACGATATTCCCGCTCTCCAGATAATACGCAAGCAATTGTTCGTCATACGCTGCTGATCGGATCTCTTCATCGTCCCGAGTGCGGAATGGGTCGAGAAGCGTTTTTTCCGGATACATCCCGGCTTCTGCATTTTTGACAAAATCCACAATCAGCCGCTCGCCTTCACCAACAATACCGTAGTCCGCACCGATCTCCTTCAATATGAGCTCCGGCATAAGGGAAAAGCCTGCTCCCCCCAATATTATTCTTGCAGTGGAGACCTTCCTTATCTTCTGCACAATATCTTGAACAGTACCCAAGTAATACCGCTCATTGACGAGGTTGACGTTATCAATATTACGGATAGAGATTCCTATCAATTCAGGCTTAAATACTGAAATCTCCTCTCCAATTGAATCCAGAGAAGCACCTCGCTGCAAAAAATCGAACTGCCGGACATCATGGCCGGCAGTCGTAAGTGCGTGTGCAATGATACCCATTCCAAGCGGATATACCGGATACGGCGACACCTCTGTATTGGATGAAATGAGTAATATCTTCATCGCGGCCGCTCTATGCCTTTATTGCGGTGAGCTGTAATCAATTCCGTAAGCCGTATGCCGACAATCGGTTCAATCCGTCGTTAAATTATATTTTATGTCATACGCTATACCGTACATGGAATTCGAGAGCTTTCCGCTGAACGACCAATTGGAATACCCCCCCCAGGGATTGTAATCTACGGATGATGGCGCTTCATGAACAGTTTTGAGCAGCTTTCCCGTGCCTCCGTCGTAGAAACTCATGGTGCATGACAACTGTCCTGTCCCGGGCGTTAATACAACATGGGTAAACTTTATCACCAGGGTATTCTGATCCCTTGTGATAACTGCTGTTTTTGAATCGGCACCGATAACGTTCCACCGTTTCATGTACTCTCTGGTATACGCCTGAAGTGAATCGATGTTTTGTGATTTTATTTCCTGTTCCCACTCGCCCTTTGTACCATAACCGTATGCCGCATAATTTTTCTCACCGAGATCCATCCAGCCGACATAAATTCTGTTGAACTTTTGATATTGCTCGGTCACCCGTACAGGGGCACATCCGCCTGCCAGCATCATCCCCGCTATCCCTATCATCCCTAAAACCACATACTTGCCAAACCTGCTCTTCATTCTTGCCTCCTTAAGAATTATTTATTCTGGATTGCGATTCTTCCAGTCTTTTTACTTTTGTAAATCTGCTTCTACCATTCTTAAACAAATTGCTACAACTGCTGCATCATCGATATAGCCTATAACGGGTATGAAATCCGGTATCAAGTCTATGGGATCCAATACATAAAACAACGCAGCAACTATCGCTGCGACTGACCACCAGGGAATCGTCCTGTATGTTCCATTCATATAATCCTTCATGAGAGAAAACAACAATTTCAAATCTTCGATAAACCGTGAAAGGGGACCGTGATTTTTAAACTTCTTTTCAATCTCATCACTTTTATCAAGAACCCTTTTGAGATCATCATGGGTTACGCGCTTGGTACCCCTGGTGAGAGCATCTGCTGCCTGCTTATTTGTTATCTTTGTCGTTTTTATTTCTACCTTCATGCGATTATCCTTGTACCGGCCTTTCGATCTTGTCATCGTCTGGAAGAACTTCTCTTGCGTTTAATAGTACACTGCTCATGCCCATCAAAACACCTTTCTAGTAGCAGAATACTGCTTATCAGGTAAATCTTTTTACGAGCCATATCCTCATCCCTTTTTTTATAGAGCCCTTTTGTCGTTTATTTAGGTTTTTATCCTTCTTTTTCTTATTACTGTTTGGCGTTGGCTTTTATAAATTCTTCCAAAAGCCTTGTGTTCCTTTCTACGCCGAGTATTACGCCGATGTCGGCTGTGACCAATTTAAGACCTTTTTCCCTTCCGCATCCGTAAATGAGCCGGTTATGATCATGACGAAATCGATTAAAGCCCATATACCCAATGGGACAAGGAAGATAAATCCTATTAAGAAAAAGCTTGAAATGACCCCTATTACAAGCAACACAAACATACCAACAGCACTCCCTGTTTTGCCTACATAAAATCTGTGAGCGCCAAGTCCGCCTAAAAACCAACACAAAAGCAATGCCGCCAACCGTGAACGCTTTGAAACGTTTTGGTCTGCCATTTTTTTCCTCCTTTATCTTAGCTTATATGGTTTATACAACTCCTGCCCCTAAGAGCAGACGAACAGACCCAAAAGCTACTGCTATCGCACACAAAATAAGTCCCGCTATTACAAGTCCTTTTTTTTGCTCTTTTGTTGTAACTAATGTGACGACACTGACAGCCAATCCTACACCTGCAAACGGGATATTGATCCAATTCAGAGAACCAAGACATGGAAAAAATGCTACAAACATCCCGAGAAACGCCAAAATCCCCCATACCAGACTTAATACCTGCATAATCACTTACCTCCTTTTTATTTTTATGCGTCGAGTAATCAACCATAGAACTATGAGAAGTTCATTCGCAGCAAACGTGCTATATAAAAAAATACTGAACCTGTTTAACTTCAATGCTTCCGATAATTCTCCTTTGGAGATAAAGAGAAAAGCACGTGTCATCCCATACAACGGAGATTCAATATGCGGGACATGATTTAATTCACATAAACGGGACAACATAAATATCGTAGCTTGAGGCAAAGCAAACGGAGACACAAGGATCATTAAAACGATAGTACTGAGTACAGCCCATACTAACTGCA
>JAKAHI010000240.1 GCA_021815065.1 bacterium
GCTTCTCGTAAGGCTCGGAAGTGCCAGCGGCAGGGATGTCGACAAGATCAAGGATTCGGGCATTGAGCTTAAACAGTCTGTGAAACTGGATGTCCCTGTTTTTAAATATTCGTATGCAGCGTATGAGTGCTCTGTTCAGGAGACAATAAAAGCAGGGGATCACGACCTGTTTATCGGTTCAATCCTCTATGTACACGAGACAGATGAGATACGCAATGGGTCAGGGACAATAGATTATCACGCGGTAAAACCTATTTTATACCTCGGTAAAGATACCTATGCAGCGATGGATCCCTCAAGCGTTATTACCATTAAAAGAGATAGATAAAAATAGAATCATTATATCAATTAGATACAGTTAAAGGCTACATTTTATCTATTATTCTGCCGGTGGTATTCTTCCTATTACCTCTGCTAAGATTTCCAGTGGAGGATCTGAATTATAAGATAGTGCAAGCTTTTTCACGCGCTGGAGCAGGCGGGGTATGTATTGCATAAATTTGTCATTACCCTTCACGAGTTTTATGTATCTGAACCTGCCGGCTGCCTTCAACATGCGTTGGATGCAGATCAGTGTAAAGATATCTTTGAAGCCCGCAGCAGCATACGGGCTGTTAGCGAGGTAATATTCAACCATTTGATCGACGAAATCGTCGGGAAGTTCGACATAAGCGTCCCTTAACAGGGAGGCAAGGTCGTAGTGCGGGGCCCCTATCAGGGCATCCTGAAAGTCAATCGTATACAGTTGTCCCTGAAAATTGAGCAGGTTCCTCGAGTGATAATCCCTGTGTACAAATATGACCGAGTACCTTTCAAAGAGTACCGACAATCTGTGAAACAATCTCTGGAGCTTCGACAGGATATTGTGCGGCAGCTCGGCGCCTGCTTTCGTAATGCCGTACTCTATAAAATGATCGAATTCAAAATCATAAAGATTGCTGTTAAACCTGTTTAACCTTGCATAGCACCACGGAGGTATCTGTTCTTCCTTGATCTGGAAGCGTATCATCATATCTATAGCCTGCTTATAAAGCTCTGCTGAAAGTCCTCGATTGTTTATGATATCGCCGAGCAGGTCGTCTCCGAGATCGTCGAGTATCAGAATTCCTTCTTCATCATCATGATAATGCATGGCAGGCACTTTAACGCCCAGCTGGGTAAGATACCTGTGGATGTTTATGAAAGGAAGTTCGTTGAAGTCCTTTGCATGCGTTGCAATCTCTTCTGAAACAATGGCTTTATCGGACGCTGCGTTTACCATGACAATATAGCTCTTGTCGTTCTCGAGATAGCACCGGTAATAGCTGCGGTTTGATGCATCACCCGGGAGTTTTCTCATGGAAAGAACGCGCTTCAATCCCGCATGTTCAAAAACGGATAGTATCCTTTTTTCTGTTGCTTCAAAATCGTTTTCCTTCGGCATTTTTATCATTCCCGGTCTTGGATTCTATGATACGCCTTCGTCCGATGTCAATATAAAACCAAAAACCGCAAAACGGTCCTTTGTTCATTGCATTGGTCCGCCGCAGGGAAAGAGCTTGATGCGATGCGAGGGAAAACACGAACTTCGGATTAACTAAAAAATGCAGGGATAGGAAAGGCCCTATCCCTGCATGTCGCTCTCGATTAAGATTTAATCACAGGGGTTCAGTGTGATCTGTTTGCCGTTCAGCAATGCAACGCCGGTGCACTGGCTGTTCGACACATAAGAAAGATCGTAGGTGCCTATTATGCTGTTATCGCTGTTCCTTGTCAGGGTAATGTTCAGAGAGCCGTTTACGGGATGACAACAGCCTGCCGCCAGGGTAAGATTTGATGCGCTCACTGCTGCGGTTACTTTGGCAAGTTCGTGATCGACCGTACCGCTGCCATTCAATATACGCTGGGTTATTGTAGTGCCTGAGACAGTATCCGAATACGTAAAATTCAGCGAGATGAGATGATGCATGAGCATCCTGCCTACGGGGGACAATGCTATACGCTCTTCATTGACGCTCACCGTCCTTGTTGCGGCCGATAAAGTAGTGCCTGACCAGGAAAACGTTTTCATTACATCGGTTGTACCGCTTATTGACAGCGATGCACCATCCCACCTGGTCCTTACAATTGCTTTTTGTGCATCAATGGTTTCCGATGTGATTTTACCGGTCGTTGAATCTGTAAACAGCGTAACGGTCATACTGATTGTTCCGGATGTCGTTACTGCGGCAAATCCATCGGCAGGGACACAACCATTACCGAAGTCGACAAGCACCGAATACGTAGAAGGATTCTGTCCAATAAGAGTTGACGTAATCTGCGGACACGATGTACCGGCCCCCAGGGCATCCAAACTCAATATTCCAATGCCCGACTGGCTGTTTCCGACAGATGAAATGGCAATCGCATCACTGGCCGATGAACTTACGGATCCCTCCGTTGTTTGATTGATAGACGTTGTATCAAGCCCCGTTGTTTGTTTCCCGCACCCTGACATTTGAAATCCGATAAACCCTAAAACCGCAATAACCGTTAGAACTTTTTTTAACATATTCGTTACCTCCTGTTTTATTTATTCAACAGGTGAAACGGAAAAAAGTTCCGGTACCACGGCACAGTCTCCACGCTTATTGCTTTTTCCGGAGCCTTTCTCCGGTGAGGCTCCTCAGCTTTTCCCTCTGTTCCGGGGTCAGGCCTTTCCAGATAAGGTATTTTCTCCTGAGCATCTCCTTTTGCCGGGGAGACAGAGATTGGTATATCTCATAATTTCTGAGGATCATCTGCCTTCTGGCAGGAGGCAGCTTCAGCCAGCGTTCATAGGACTGAACTATCAACTGTTTTTTTTCTTCAGGCATGCTCTGGAATAATTGATAGTTCTTCAAAATACGATCGCGCTGTTGTTGTGTCATGGATTTGAACAGCATATAATTGTGCATAATTCGTTCCCGTTTCTTTTCCGGCAAAGACTCCCAGCGTTGATACATACGTCTTAATTCCTGTCTCTTTTCGGGACTTAACTGCTCCCACCGGCTTTGTGCGTCCTGTGTTGCGGTGCTTGTTATAAAAGTTCCGGCAAATACCGGGGATGACAGCATCATAAATGCAGAGATAAACAATATATATTTTAAATATTTCATTTTTTGTCCTCCTGTTCGAAAACATTCATGTGTTCGTACATGTCCATCTGTTCATACATGCTCATATTCTCCAGTATATCGAGGTGCTTTAAGATTTCTTTATCATCTTTAGACTGTTGCCGTTCTATTACCGATGTGGTTTGTGCGACTGCAGTCGTACCGGTAATCGGCGATGCATGGAGCGTAAAGGGCAAGCCAAAGCCCATAAACAGAAGCAAAGAATAAAATCTCATTTTACCGCTCCGGAATTGTTCCCCGTATCTCGATCTACCGTCATGACCTCTTTCATGTGTTCTATCATATCCAT
>JAKAHI010000241.1 GCA_021815065.1 bacterium
TGCCGACAACCACATCATATTTGCCCTTATATGCAAAGTGAAATGCAGTGTCCGCCGAAAGGGGCCCGAAAACCTGGATGCCCATGCTCTCTGCTTTTTTGATTCCCGGTATGATGAGTTCCTTTTCTTCCACCCCGAACAGTCCTTCTTCTCCTGCATGGGGGTTCAAGGCCACGATTGCGATCTTCGGATTTTTTATGCCGAAATAGTCTACCAGCGCTTCATACGTCAGCTTGACGGTCTTGAATATCATGCCCGGTGTTATGGTGTTGGGTATTTCCCGTATGGGAAGGTGAGTTGTAACGAGAGAAACCTTGAGCTTTTTACCCACAAGCATCATACAGTAATCTTCGGTACGGGTGAGCTCGGCAAGCATTTCCGTATGCCCGGGATAGTTAAAACCCGCATTGTTTATGGCCGCTTTGTTGATAGGCGCGGTTACCATGGCATTGATAGTGCCGAGCATTGCAAGCCGTACAGCCTCCCGTATGTACGTTACCATCATCTTTCCTGCGATTTTATCGGGCCTCCCGATCTTCAACCTTACGGGATCGAGGTTGGACAGTTTGACGATATTTATCCCTTTGGTGTTCGGTTTGAGCGATTTTATATCATCGACCGATATGACGTTGATGTCCATCTTTGCGTTCAAATCCGAGACCGTTTTTTTTATAACATTGGGATCGCCGAGCACAACCGGAATACACTCTCTGGCTATTCTTGCTTCTTTGTACGCTTTTACAATAACCTCAGGTCCGATGCCTGTGGGGTCCCCCATTGTTATACCTATTCTTGGTAGCTCCATTTATGCCTCCAGCTATAAAAGTTCGTTATAGATTGTAATGATAGCTTTTTGTCTTTTTGTCAATAGCCAATTTTTGAGAGCATCATCCAGCTTGCTTGCATAGATATCGTTGCGGATTTTCTCTTTTACATCTTTCATCGGCAAAAGCTCCGATGATTTAAATCCGTTGATCAATATAATCTCGTAGCCAACCGGTGTCCTTATGGGTCCTAAAATATCACCCGGATGGGCCTTGAATATCGCAGAATTCAGCACCGGATAAAGACTCCCCTCCTCCACATAACCGAGGTATCCCCCTGATTTCTTTGTATATTTATCATCGGAATACTGTTCGGCTGCTGCAGAGAATGATTCTCCACCTTTGATCTTAGCTATAACAGTATCGGCAGTTACGAGCAGCTTCTTTTGCCGTTCCGGTGATGTATCCGGCGGCACTTCGATTAGAATGTGGCTTATATCCGCTTGTTTTACTCCGGTAAATTCCTTTTTATGCGCAAGGTAGTATCTCTGCAGGTCATCGTCCGTTATGGTAATTTCCGTCCTGAATTTGTAGCTGACCAGTTTCGATCTGGCTATCTCACTCTTGATTTCATCCTTGTATGCGCCGAAGTCCACACCCTTTTTTTTCAGATCGGCCTTCAAAGAGTCTATGGATACACCATTTGCTTCCGACATCTGCTCTATGGCGTTGTCCACGTCGCTCTTTTCTATGGATGCTCCCATGGTCTTGAGTTCATCGAAGATGAGTTCATCGTCGATGATATCATCCAGTGCCTTCTTTTTTAAATCCCGGGAATCCGGATATTTCTGTTTCAGGATCTCAACCCGTTGGTCGAGCTGGTAGAGCGTTATCGGCGTTCCATCCACCGTTGCAACGACACCTCCCACGACCTTTTTTCCCGCACCCATGATACAGGGAATACTCAACAGCACCATCAATAAGTTTATATATTTCATCGTCCTCTCTGCTTACAACAAACCCGATCTTTTTAAAAGAGCGTAATTTATATTGACGTTCTCTTGTTCTCTCAATGTCTTAAGCCACCCGGCAAACTCTTCGTTTGTTTTGTCGTTCCTCAATGTAGTAATGATGTCGTTCCTTGCTTCGCGCATGGATTGATTATGTGCCGGTATTTTGTTTTCCACAAGGAATATTTGATAACCGAACTGTGTTTTTATAATACCGCTTATTTTTCCCACCGGCAGGGTGAACAATATCCCGGCGAGTTCTTTCGGCAGATCGCTTGCCGACAGGTATCCCATATCCCCTCCATTCGCTGCACCGGGAGCGATGGAGTGCGTCTGTGCAACCTTTGAAAAACTCTGTCCGCTTTTTAACTCGTTCATCGCCAGCTGCGCGGTATCCACGGATGAGAGTTCTATCTGTTTTGTTTTCACCATTTCAGGGACCGAGAAGCTGTCCTTGTGCTTATTGTAGTAACGCTCGATCTCCGCTTGCGATACGGCAACGGCGGAAAAATGAGATGCAATCAGTTTTTTTATAATCATCTGTTCTTTCAATTCCTTGAGCCACAGGTTTTTATCTATCAGCTTTTCTATGAATATCTTGTTAAACTGTTCGTCCGTATACCCCTGCCTCAGCTGGCTGTATTCATCGTTGACCTCTTCCGTGGTCACGGTTATTCCTTCTTTCTTTGCTTCATCCAGAAGCAGCATGGTATTGATAAGGTTATCCAGATTCGACAGAACCATATCTTTTGACATCTGTCCTGGCTTTATACCATTCTCCGATGCAAAATTGTTCAGTCTCTGCTTGAATTCATCGAGAGTGATCTTGTCTTTACCGACGGTGAGAACGGTCCCGCTGCCCATTGCAACGGACATATTGTTTGTACAGCCCAGAACACCCAGCAGTACGAAACCGATAAAGATTGATTTCCTTCCTATGGTACCGATGATAATGCCTCCATTGTTTTCAGCACACCGTCTATTCCCTTCATGGAAAGCGGTTCAAATGTTATTTGCATACCCTTCTGATCTTTTAGCTTTATAATCTTTTCGTTCAATAATCTAAGAATGTCCTCTGGCTTAACCGGTGTACTATGAAGAAAGGTTATCCTAAAATTACTGCCTGTTCTGTCAAGTTTAACAGCCCTGAGCTGTTTCATCAACACTTTTATTTTAATTATTTTTACAAGTATTTCAAGTTCTAAGGGAAGGCGCCCAAACCGGTCGCGTAGCTCGGACACTATGTCCGGCAGTGTCTTCTGGTCGGCATTTGCAAGTTTCCGGTAAAACAGTAGTCTTAATTCAGGATCGTCTATGTAACTATCGGGAATATAGGCAGGTATAGGAAAATTGAGGTGGGGTTCCACGGATTCTTCGTATGCCTCGCCTTTAATACTCAGCATGGCATCTTTTACCAGTTCAGAGTACAATTCAAGACCTATTGCATCGATATGTCCGGATTGTGCCTTACCGACGATGTTGCCGGCCCCCCGCATTTCCATATCGTGTATGGCAAGCTTAAAACCGGAACTCAGCTCCGAAGAAGCGGCTATCATCTTGAGCCGCGCAATAGACTGCGGTGAGGCAGGCCTGTTGAAGGGAAGAAGGAAGTAAACATATCCCACCTGATCCGATCT
>JAKAHI010000008.1 GCA_021815065.1 bacterium
GACTACGGAGGAGGACACCGGAAGAGCGGGTTTAAGGGAGGGAACAGCAGGGGCGGAGGATATAGATAAGAGAATTTACCCGCGCAAAAACGGGTAATTTGCAGTAATAAACCAAATCAAAATTACTCCAAAATTACTATAGATATTGTTGCTGGGTTTGCTTCGCAAACCCAGCACGTTTCTTCCGTCTGCTTCTTATGATGTTCTTTAATCATCAAGATCAATATTCTCTTTGTGTGAAGTGCGGCAAATGCAGGTCGGTGTGTCCTGTATTTCATGAATTGAACGAAGAAGGCGCTTCCCCCCGGGGGAAGATAAGCCTTGTTCAGGCATTGTTGGAAAATAAAGTCGAACCTTCAAGGAGAACAAAACGGTTTCTATCGGAATGCCTTTTGTGTGCCGCATGTGTCGCTGTGTGCCCCAACGAGGTCCGGACGGATCTGCTTGTCCTTTCGGTCCGGGAAAGCCTCGCGGATTATGCAGGCAATAAGCTTATGGAAACAGCCCTGACAAGAGGCGTATTCTCAAAAACGGACATCAGTTTCAAACTCGGTTTTGCGGTTGAGCAGGCGATAGGGAGAAAAATAGAATCGGGCTCAGGGATGTTTTATCGTTTACCCTCAAACCGGATTCTACCGGAACTGAAGAGTTCAAAGTTTTCGATCTCGAAAAAAAACACGCATACCCATAAAACTAAAACAGGATATTTTCTCGGGTGTCTTATTGATTTTATAAATCACGACATTGCGCAAGATACGATAACGTTGCTCGAGGCAACCGGGAAAACACCCTTTATACCCCGGGACCAGGCATGCTGCGGACTGCCGGCACTGAGCATGGGCGACAGAAGGCAGGCAGCAAAACAGGCGAAGGCAGTTATGGCGCTGTTCGATACTGCAGAAACAGTTGTTACGGCGTGCGGTTCATGCGGCTCAATGATGAAAAACTACTACCCGGTATTATTCGATGATCCGCAAGACAAAGAAAACGCCGTGAAATTTGCCGCAAAGATAAAGGATATCGCGGAAGTGCTGGAGCCGGACATGTTCGAAAATACCGGGCACCCGTCCGGACTTACTACCTACCATGATCCCTGCCACCTCAAAAGAGGTATGGGTGTGGCAAAAAAACCCAGAACGCTGATAAGAGCAGCAGGATACGAGATCGCCGAGATGCAAAGTCCCGATCGGTGCTGCGGCCTTGGTGGCGCATTCACTATAAAGCACCGTACACTTTCTTCCGCCATCACAAAGGAAAAGGCAGATGATATAAGCTCAACAACCGCTGCAACCGTTGCAACAGGATGCCCCGGATGCATGGCAAACATATCGGCCATGCTGATCGAACAAGGCCGGCTTCAGGTAAAAGTGGTGCATACCGTTCGTCTGCTTGTTACAGCCCTGAAGAAAAACGCCGCGGTATAAAAAACTTCCTTGTTCTGTAACGATTTTTCATAAAACCCCCCAATTCTTTGCTGTTAGTTGACTATGGTCAATAATATTGATATGTATATACAAAAACGCGAGGAGGGTTATGAAGAACAAGAAAAGAATACTCACAGGCTTCTTTTGTGGATTGATATTGGTTTTGATATCAGTCTACGGTATGTCAGATTCTAATAAAGATGCCCTTGTTTATATAGTAAAGCAAGGTGATACTCTCTGGAATATTTCCGTAAGATTTAATGCAAACCCGTTTATCTGGCCCAAGCTATGGGAGCAAAATAAATATATTACCAACCCGCATCTTATTTATCCGGGTGAACCTATAGCTTTATTACCCACATCTGTCGTACCGGTAACGGGTGTGGCGGCGGCTGCTCAGCTCTCAACCACTGCCATCGCAGAACAAATACCTTCAAAAATGCCCCAGATAGAAGGGCAAGAAACAACACCAACAACCGGAGTTGAAGAGCAAACGCAGGGAATGGAACAACCGGTTAAGCTGGAGACGGAAGAGGAAGCCCCTTCCATAGGGACTGCTGTTCCGTACGGCATGCAGTACGTAAGCGCTCCAGCAAACACCTATATCTACCCATCCATGGGCGCTGCAGGTTTTATATCCCGGCATGAGCTTGCGGCCGCAGGAGAAATTGTTGCGGCATCCAACCCCGGAAGATCGATATTCGGAGAACACGACATAGTATTTGTCAATCTCGGGAGCAATTCGGGCGTAAAACAGGGAGACCAGTTTACCATTTATAAAAAGGATAAGAAGATCTATGATCCGGAATCCGGGGACTTCCTCGGTTATAGGATAAAGGTTCTTGGAATACTGCAGATCACGAAGGTGGAGGAAGCAGTATCCACTGCAACGATCACCCACTCCAACGAAGAGATCAAGGTGCTGGATAAGCTCGTTCCTTACGAGCCCGGAACAAAAACGATCGACCTTACCCTTGCAGCGAACCCCGTCAAGGGCTACATAGTATGCGGCAAACAGGCGCTGACCCTCTACGGTGAAAATGATATTGTATACATAGACAGGGGAAGCGACGACGGCGTACAGGCGGGTAACACCTTTGTTATCTATAAAGACAGGAAACCGGTGGAAGATCCTGCAACAGGCGATACACTTCATCTGCCGAAAGAAATACTCGGAAAGCTCCTGGTTATCAAGGTACAGGGAAATACTGCGACCGCAATCATCACGAAAAGCGTTAAGGAAATCAATTTAGGAGATAAGATACTGGCTGATACCGCTTCCGGGATCATATGACAGAACCTCGCTCTTCCAGCAAGGCGGCAGACAAACCCTACAGGATAGAAAAGCCCTGGGGCTATGAGCTTGTATGGGCCGATAATCCTCTCTATATCGGTAAAGTTTTATTCCTGAAGGCCGGTACGCGTTCAAGTCTGCAGATGCACAGGAAAAAAGATGAGACGATGTTTCTCAGCAAAGGGAAGGTCATACTGGAATTTCCCGACAACGGGGAGTCCGGGGACAGAGAACTAAAAGAGGGTGACAGTATCAGGATACTGCCGGGGACAAAACACAGAATAATCGCTTTGGTAGATTCGTACATCTATGAGGTTTCAACGCCGCATATGGACGACGTGGTGAGATTCCAGGATGACTACGGGAGAACCGGATGAACATTTACGGCATCATCATTGCGGGAGGTCAGGGCAAAAGGCTGTGGCCTCTTTCGAGGTTGTTAAGACCGAAACCGGTACTTGCAATTACCAAAGAACAGTCATTGATAAAACAAACGGTGCTGCGGCTGAATGCTCTTGTCGAAACCGCAAACCTGATCGTTGTAACAAACGAGGAAGTTTTTGCCCCGATTTATGAATCCATAAAAGAAGTTCCTTTAGAGAATGTTCTGACAGAACCTATAGGCAGGAATACCGCTGCAGCGATAGGGCTTGCCTGCATTCACATCATGGAGAAGCACGGTGATGCCATAGCAATAGTAAGCCCTGCGGATCATTATATACAGGACGATAAACAATTTTCTGCCCTTTTGCAAAGGGCCGCCGAGGTGTGCCGGAAGACGGATACGCTCGTCGTTTTTGGGGTAAAACCCGCCTCCCCGTCGGTAAACTACGGCTATATTGCAAAGGGGGAAAAATTAGACGGTGACGGCCTCTATAAGGTCACGAAGTTCACGGAAAAACCGCCCAGAGATATGGCAGAGAGGTTTGTGTCAGAAGGTTATTTATGGAACGCGGGTATATTTGTTTTCAGAATAAGCACCATGCTGCAGGCGATACAGCACTACATGCCGGAACTGTTCTCATCCCTTGAAAAAATCAAAAAGACATTCAAGGGACCCTATGAACGTAAAACAATAAAAGAAGAGTATGGCAAATTGCAGGATATATCCATAGATAAAGGCATCATAGAAAAACTTGATACGGTGTCCGTTATCGAGATGGACATGCCTTGGGCAGACCTCGGCAGCTTTGAGCAGATAGCAAACATCATGATTAAAAAGGATGAGCAGGGCAACCAAAGAATGGGCAATGGTATAGATGTTGACAGCACAAACAATATTGTAGTAGGTGATGATAATTTTATCGTGACAGCAAATGTACATGACTTGATAATCATAGCATCGGACGGAAGAATACTGGTCACGTCAAAGGGGAGTGACGAAGTCATAGCGAAGGTGGTAAATACCCTGAATGCCAGAGGATTGAAAGAACACATTTAACAGTAGATTATACTGACTATACAGGAAGGATTGTCCATGAACCAAAATTTCAATGCACTGAAAAAGAAGATACTTTCTCACGAAGCAAGGATCACCATAATCGGTCTGGGCTATGTGGGACTGCCCTATGCAGTCGAATTCGCGCGCAACGGTTTCAAGGTTACGGGCATAGATTTGAACGAACACAAGATAACCGCCCTTAAGAACAACGAGTCTTATATTACCGATATAAGTTCCGAAGAGCTGAAAGATATAAACGGCTCCGGATTGATATCGTATACTAGCTCATATACCGGAATCGACAATGCCGATGTCATTGAGATATGCGTTCCGACCCCGCTGGGAAAATCAAAAGAACCGGATCTTTTCTTTATTACATCCGCTGTACAGAGTATTAAGGAAAAAATATCGAAGCCAAAACTGCTCATCCTGACAAGTACAACGTACCCGGGCACTACGCGGGAGTACATGGTGTCAACGGTAGCCGACGATCATTATAAGCTCGACACGGACTTCTTTGCGGTATTTTCACCGGAGAGGATAGACCCTGCGAATAAAAGATATAAACTTGCCGATATACCGAAGGTCGTCGGCGGTGTAACAAAACTTTCGGGCGAACTCGCCGTTTTATTGTTCAGGCAGATCGTCAAGGATGTCGTTGAAGTATCGTCTGCGGATACTGCGGAGATGGTGAAGCTGCTTGAGAATACCTTCAGGAGCATCAACATAGGCCTTGCAAACGAAATGGCGATCATAAGTCATAAACTGGGGATAAATATATGGGAGGTCATAGATGCGGCAAAGACAAAACCGTACGGGTTTGTGCCGTTTTATCCGGGGCCGGGCATAGGCGGGCATTGTATTCCCATAGACCCGGTATACCTGACATGGCGAATGAAGCTCTACAATTACAGGACACGGTTTATTGAGCTTGCCACCGACATCAACAACGAAATGCCGTACTATGTCGTCAGCAGGCTTGCAGACATCATGAATGAAAAAGGCAAGAGCATCAAGAACAGCAAAATATTCATCCTCGGTGTGGCGTATAAAAAAGATGTGAATGACCTCAGGGAATCTTCGGCAATACCGGTCATAGAAGAGATACTCCATAGAGGCGGCAAGGTGGCGTATCACGATCCTTATATAGGTGCCATCCAGGAGAACGGAGTGAATTTAAAATCCGTCAAATTGACAAAGAAGGCATTGAGCGCTTCCGATTGCACACTCATACTGACGGATCACTCGGTGTATGATTATCCCTGGATAGTTAAAAATTCAAAGCTGATCCTTGATACGAAAAACGGGACAAAAGGCATAAAAGACAGCCGGATCGTTAAACTCTGAGGGCAGGGTAATGGATAAATTCCTCATAACAGGCGGGGCAGGTTTTATAGGATCGAATATAGCAGACCGTTTGCTCGAGCAGGGACATTCTGTCCGGGTAATAGATAATTTTCTTACCGGGAAGAGAGAGAACCTTTCAAAGGCGCTGAACTCCCAGAGATTTGAATTGATAGAGGGAGACATACGGAATCTCGATACGGTACGGAGGGCATGCGAAGGCATTGATTTTGTTTTGCATGAAGCAGCCATCCCGTCGGTACCGCGCTCTATAGACGACCCGATAGCAACAAACGAAGTCAACATCAACGGTACCCTCAATGTACTCAAGGCATCGTATGAGAATAAGGTAAAAAGGGTGGTTTATGCGGCCAGTTCTTCAGCCTACGGGGACACCGCGGTACTGCCGAAAAAAGAGGACATAATTCCGTCGCCGCTTTCGCCCTATGCGGTCAGTAAACTTACCGGAGAATATTACTGCCGGGTGTTTACCAGCGTATACGGCCTCGAGACGGTGAGCCTGCGGTACTTCAATATATTCGGCCCGAGGCAGGATCCCAATTCCACCTACGCTGCGGTCGTACCCCGGTTCATAACGGCAATGTTGAAAGGGGAGAGCCCTACTGTTTATGGAGACGGCGAACAGTCAAGGGATTTTACCTATATAGAAAATGTTATCCATGCAAACATAAACGCCTGTTATGCCTCCCCTGCAGCGGCGGGCAGGGTCCTGAACATAGCATGCGGGACCAGGTTTACCCTGAACACCGTACTCCGCAAGCTCGAAGAAATATTCGATAAGAAGGCAAACCCTAAGTATCTGCCGCCCAAGAAAGGGGATGTTAAGCATTCTCAGGCGGATATAACAAATGCGGCAAACTACATACAGTATAAGATCGAGGTCGATTTTGAAACGGGACTCAGAAGAACGGTTGATTATTTTGCATTAATCGTTTGATTTTTTATTGGTTATATCCACAATCTTCGCGGTGCCTGCATAGGGTTTTATTTCATATTTCGTTATTCTGCTTATCTGTTTTATGATGCCGGACATCTTTTCGACTTCCCGTATGATCTTTGAAGCATAATCCACGGTGGTTTGATCTTTATCTTTCAACCTGTTTATCAGCAGTTCCGAATAGCCCTGAATGGCAGAGAGCGGCTGATTCAGATTATGCGCCGCTGCACCGGCGAGGTTCGTCATTGCATCGTTCTTTTCCGCCTCTATCAGCTTGGACAATGCCTCATCGAGGGATTTTTCCATCCGGATCTTTTCTCTCTCATCCCTCAAATATCCGACGCTCATCTGTTCTTCACCCTTTTCGTTGTACACGATTGCACCGGACAGCGTGACGGGTACGATTTCTCCGCCCCGTGTACGCACTTCGATTGGGTAGTTGCGAATGTGCTTTGTGGGGCTTTGCCGCAGGAGCTTCATAACCTCCTTTGCGACATTTTGCGGGTACAGCTGCGTTACATGGATGTATTGTATTGCCTCGTCCCTCGAATAACCAAAAAGATGGGTGGATTCTTCATTGAAGAAGAGCAGTTTGCCGGTTGTGTCTACGGCAATAATGGCATCAGACGAACTGCTGATGGTTTTTAACAGCAGATCTGTGGTTTTGAGCAGTTCTTTGCTTAAAAGTTTTTCTTCGGTTACGTCCCTGAGGGAAATGAGCGAGACGTCCTGCCGTCCGGCCAAAGGAGTCGCCCGTAAGGAAAGTGTTTTATAAATTCCGTTTTTGGCTTTAATTTCGACTTCGAACTTATTGACGAACTGTTTCTTGAGATAGCCGGAGAAAATTTTGTTCGCTGTCTCCATGCTCGATTCGTTGGCTATGGCTCTGGAGTAATGCTCGCCGATTATTTCCTGCCTGGAATAGCCCGTCAGTTTTTCAAATGCCCTGTTAACATTCCGGATCCTGCCTTCCCTGTCGATAAGTATCATGCCGTCCATGGCATGGTTGAAAAGAAACTCGTAATCTTCTTTTATTTTTAAAAGTTCGTATGCCTTATTCATGGATTCTTCAAGGATCTTCATCCTCGATATGTTCAGTATCGCCGATGCAAGCATATTTGCCTGAATAAAATAGTACTGTTGAAGAAACGGGGAAAGCATTATAGGGTTTTTTGACCGGACAAGAATAACACCCATGATATCATTGATATCAAAGATGGGCAGTACAAAGGACGAGCGGATACCTTTCGAAAGAATAACGGATTTGATTTCATCGCTTGCAATCGTTGTTTTTTCTATATCTTCTATGGCGACAGCCTCTTTTTTTTCAACGGCTGCCTTAATTTCCGGGTATTTGTTGAGATCAATAACGATTGTTTTGTTGTCGTGTATTTCACTGCTTGCTATGACTTCTCCTGTACCGCCGACTTTGTTTTTATCAAGGAAAACAATTATGCTGGCTTCAAACTGATCTACGCGTTTCTTCAAAGATTCCTGGAAGATAGCAAGTACGTCTTTATACGTGTTGGTTCTGGTCAGTTTCCGGTAGATAAGAAACAATTCATTGAGAGCTTCCTCTGCGGATAAATTATGAAGATTTATTTTTATATTCGAATCCATTTTTTACAACCGTACCTTTGTAAGAACCGTGTTTGTCATGTATGCGTATACCCGAGTTTTTTGAATTTAAGCGGCATTTTTTTGCCGTCCTTGTAAAACCGGATGCCCCTGGTTTTTGTAACTCTTCCTATCTTGTATATGGTTGTACCATGAACGACTGCCCTATAGTTTTTTTCCGGAACCGTAAAAACTAAAACATAGTCATCTCCGCCTGTCAAAACATAATCATACGGCGATTTATGCATAAGCCCGGCAGTATACCGGACGCCGGCAGTAAGAGGGATGTTGTCCAGATCCAGAACGATTCCGACATTGCTTTCATCGGCTATGTGCTTAAGGTCCTGGAGTAATCCGTCGGATACGTCGATCAGGGAGCTGGGCGACATTTCACGAATGATGTGTATGCTTTCTTTGAGCATTGGGGCAGGCTCAAGATATTTTTTGACAAGTGCCCGGTATGATCCGGCTTTACCCGATGTCAGCAAATCCATGCCTGCCATTGCCTCCCCAGGTATACCTGCCATACACACGGCGTCCCCGTTTCTGGCGCCGCTTCTCGTGATGAACCTGCCTCTGTGCGCCTTTCCAATGACAACGGTATCTGCCGCGAATCTGCCCCGCATCGTTGTGATATTGCCTCCTATCAGCGACATCCGGTACTCCTTGAGGCGCTGCAAAAAACCCTTCATGAATGCATTGACATGCTTTAACGGAAAATCATGCGGTAAAAAAAGGGACAGCATTGCATACAGCGGTGTTCCTCCCATTGCGGCTATATCGCTGGTTGCGGCACCGAGTGCCCTTTTCCCCGCAGATTCCCACAAGTTTAAATCTCCCAGAAAATGAATGCCGTCTACGACACTGTCAACCGTATAAAGTATCTTTTCGTGCGCGGGCGTGTTTACGACAGCAGTATCATCACCTATGCCAAGTATAACATCCCGAACATTGTCACTTGCTCGTTTTTTTATGCTTTTTATCAGGTTTAGCTCTTCCCAGGTTTTCACTGCTTTTATGATTGTCCTTTGTTTTTGATCCTTTTTCCCGGTTATCGATCAATAACAGGTCCAGAACTTCCCGGATATGGTTCACCGGGATGAACTTGACTTTATCTTTAATATAGCCGGGCATATCCTCGAGATCCGGCTTGTTCCCGTTCGGTATGATAATCTGGAATATTTTTGCCCTCAGTGCTGCAAGCGATTTTTCTTTTAGTCCGCCTATCGGCAGTACGTTTCCTCTCAGCGTGATCTCTCCGGTCATAGCAAAATCTTTCCGTACCTTCTTACCGGTCAAAGCAGAGGCTGTTGCAGCAGCCATGGTGATACCTGCCGATGGACCGTCTTTGGGAATGGCTCCGGCCGGAATGTGTATATGGATATCGAGTCTGTCGAATGCCGAGGCGTCTATTCCGAGTTTTGCCGCGTTGGTCCGCAGATAACTGACAGCTGCCATTGCGGATTCCTTCATAACGTCGCCGAGCTGGCCCGTAAGGGTAAGCCGCCCCTTTCCTTTCATGGTTGTAACTTCGATATAGAGAACATCACCGCCGTAGGGTGTCCATGCAAGTCCTGTTGCAATCCCGACCTCATCCGCCGTCATAAGCTCTTCAGGAGGCGTCTTGGGAATTCCGAGGAATTTTCTCACGACATCCTTTGTTATCGCGAAGGGGGGTGTTTCTCCCTCTGCAAGCTTCTGTGCTACCTTTCTGAAAACAGACGAAATTTCTCTTTCAAGGTTTCTGAGACCGGCCTCTCTCGTGTAGCTGTTGATAATAAATAAGAGCGCATCATCGTCAAAGATAACCTTTTCCTTGCCTACCCCTGTTTCTTCCTCCTGCCTGGGTACGACAAACTTTTTTGCTATCCTGAGTTTTTCTTCATCCGTATAGCCGGATAATACGATAACCTCCATACGGTCATGAAGCGCCGGCGGTATCGGATCCATGACATTTGCGGTTGTAATAAAAAGGACATTGCTCAGATCGTACGGTACGCTTAAATAGTTGTCGGAAAAAGCGTAGTTTTGCTCTGGATCCAGCACTTCAAGCAAGGCTGAAGAGGGATCCCCTCTGAAATCAGCGCCTACTTTATCTATCTCATCGAGCATAAATACGGGATTATTCGTTCCCGCCTGTTTTATACCCTGGATTATTCTTCCCGGCATAGCCCCGATGTACGTTCTCCTGTGTCCCCGTATCTCTGCCTCATCCCGTATACCGCCGAGGGACATTCGTACGAACTTGCGGTTCAGCGCCTTTGCTATAGATTTTCCAAGGGATGTTTTCCCGACACCGGGCGGGCCCACAAAACAGAGTATGGGACCTTTTGCCTTTTCTTTTAATCTGCGTACGGAAAGGTATTCCAGAATCCGGTCCTTTACCTTTTCGAGGTCATAGTGGTCTTCGTCGAGTACCGTCCTTGCGTGTTTTATGTCTATGTTTTCCTTGGTTTGTTTTTTCCACGGGATGTCCACCAGCCATTCGAGATATGTCCGCACAATAGATGCCTCTGCAGAATCGGGATGCATCATCTCAAGCCTGTTCAACTGACTTTGTGCCTCCTCTTCCGCTTCTTTCGGCATGTTCGCTTTTTTTATTTTATTTCGGAATTCTTTGACGTCCCTTTCTTTCTCATCGATCTCGCCCAGTTCGCTCTTGATTGCCTTTAACTGCTCTCTGAGGAAATATTCCCGCTGTACCTTGCCCATTTCTTCCCGTGCCTGTGACTGGATTTTTGCCTGTACGGTCAGAAGCTCTATTTCCTTGTTCTGCATTTCTATGACCTTCTTCAGACGCTCAACAGGTTCCGACAATTCAAGGAAAGATTGAAGCTCTGTCGTCTTGAGTCCGTAATTCGTAACTATGATATCTGCGATCTTACCCGGTTCGGCAATGTTCTCTATGAGGATAAGGGCATCCGGCTGAATGGCCTTGCCCATGGATATAACCTTCTCGACCTGCTCTTTTGCGGTCCGTATGAGCGCCTGGATCTCTACGGTTTCGGTGACCGGTGCGTCCTGAATAGGTTCTACAGCCACAGAATAAAAAGGCTGTGTTTGCTTATATTCCTTTATCTGTATTCGTGTAAGTCCCTGTATCAGTATCTTGACCCTGCCGTCGGGCAGCTTCAGCATCCGTGTAATGGATCCCACCGTTCCTACGGAGAATATACCCTCCGGCGAAGGGGACTCTTCATTCATGTCTTTTTGTGTGGAGAATGCAACGAGTCGTTCTTTCGTTAGAGCGTAATCTATTGCGGTTATGGATGTTTCCCTTCCCACAAAAAGCGGCAGTATCATGTTGGGGAAGAGCACGATATCCCTGATAGGTACAAGCGGCAGCTCGTTAGGGATCTTTAGTTTGTCCTGTGTTTGTTCCGTCTCTTGTTTTATTTCTATTTCATCAGCCATACTTCTATCCTTTTTCTATTTTTATAAGCGTTTTTACATGCCTGCGTTCCTGAACCTTCTTTAATATAATCTTAAATACTCCGTTTTTCAAAAACGCCCTTACATTTTTGGTATCGCAGGTGACAGGTATGGGTATCGTTTTGGTAAAGTTGCCAAAGGCCCTTTCTATTTGATTATACCTCGTTACATCCACCGGAACGGCCTCCAATTTAACGCCCTGAATATAGATAATGTTGTTGTGGATGAAACACTCTATGCTGGACGCATCGATGGCCGGCATGTCCATCTCGACGATCAATTCGGTGCCTTTCTCATAGAGGTCGCTTTTTATGACGGGGGTGCTGACATCTTCCTCGAGCCAGCCCTCTATTGTCCTGATAGTAAAATCAGTGAAATCCATGCCCTGCATGGTATTCATGACATCTTTTAGTTTCATTTCAATTACCTCAATATGATAATTCTATGATCCTTTTACCATGTACCTTTAATAAGTAAAGGGTTTTAACGGGAATTCTGCTGCCATTGTATGTTATTATGCCGCTGACGCCGTTGAAATCCTTTAGTGCCGCTATATTGTTTTTAATGTCGGTCCTGTTGGCTGCGTTTTTCATGGCTGCAACCAGGATGTTTGCCGAGTCATAGCCAAGCGCGGACAGTATATTCGGTTCCCGGTTGAATACATTTTCGTAAGAACCGGTAAATGCTTCGGCGACCGGATTGGTGCTCTGGGTAAAAAAGCCGTCCGTAAAAATACCCCCATCCACATATCTGCCGCCCATCTGGATAAGTCCCTGACCGCTCCAGCCGTTTCCGCCGAGGAGTTGTATATTATTTATGTCATAATAGAGCAACTGGGGCGCGATCATGGCTACCCGTTCATAATAGTCGGGTATAAAGATAGCTGAAAAATCAATGACAGGCGGAGGATTGTCTTTCTGGTCCGGCGGTAATTTCTTTATATCCGCCTTTCTTAAATCGAGATAATACGTTCCGACGAGCTTCTTAATCTGCACTTTAAAATCTGTTTCCGTCGGATGATAGCCTTCCATGCCGGTTACGGTTCCTCCATGCTCCAGCACCTGTTTAACAAACGCCTGCATCATATCTTCCCCGTAACTGTTCTCCGGATACAGTACGGCAAACGTCTTTATGCCCAGTTTTGTCATTGCGTAGTTCACGATATCTCTTGTTTGATCCCGGGGTGTAAGGCTGTTTTGAAACACATAATCACCCGAGTTCGTAATGCTCGATTTCTGGTTCAGATAAATCATCGGAACAGCATAGGTCTGCATCTCATAGGCTGCTTCCTGCGCAGTGCTGCTGAGGAGTGGTCCTATAATTGCCGCTACGTGGTCATCTTTGACAAGCTCCCCGGCCCCCCTGGCGGCCAATTCCGGTATACCTTTGGAGTCCTTTATGAAAAGTTTATACGGTGATGTCGTTGTGCTGAAAACGCCCAGCGCAAGTTCTATGCCGTTGAGCACCTGCTTGCCGTAAGAACCGAAATCTCCGGATAACGGTAGAATACATCCGATTCTGTTCATGTTTACCTGTGTTATGGCCTGTATTTCGGTTTTTAGTGACACGGCTTTGTTCATGATATCGGGCGATGCAATGCCGGACGCTATAATTGTATCTATCTGCGTTAATGCCCCTGTATAATTATTGGATGTAAACAGGTCCTGTGCAAGCTTTAACCTGAGCAATGAATCCTCATAGGCCGGGTACTTGTTGTTCAGGAGCTGCTGGATGTCCGTGTCGGTCAATTTCTCGGCTGTTACTTTCCGGAGGAGCAATTTCGAGAGTTCTTTTTCCTGATCCGTCGAAAGGGATTCCAGTGCATGCGCAAGGGCGTCAAACGAATCGCTATACCTTCCTGCCCTGTAGTAGGTTTCTCCGAGCAGGAAATAAACCCTGCCTTGCCTGTTGCCGCTGGTTTGGGGAACAAGGGGTTTCAATGCATCCACTGCATTGGCATACCTTGATTCTCTCAGAGCAGTGATCCCGAGCCCTATTCCGGCATCCGTCGCATAATCGGTCCCGGGATAACCATTGATAACCGCAGTGTAATAAGAAGACGCCTGATTGTACGATTTCGTAGAAAGGGCTATATCTCCCGCTTTCAAAAGCCCCGCGGGTGCCTGGTCGCTTGTACTGTCTACGCTTGCTATCGAGGAGTAAAGCTGCATGGCTTCTTCATAGTTTTTAGCTTCCATCTGTTCCTGAGCCTTCTGGTTGATAATCCCTATTGCATTTTCGGATGGCATACGCATACCATCATACACAACCATTTTCGGTGCGCAGGCCGTTCCGGAAAACAGTGCTGCAATAATAACATACAAAATATACCTACTTTTCATTCTTCAAGGCCTCCATGTAGCTGATTATCTCTTTAGCCATGTCAGGGGAAACGATCCTTACACTGACCTCGTGATTATACCTGAGTGCACTTTGTGTAAGGTTGTGGCTCCCTATATAGACGATTTTTTTATCGATGACGACCACTTTTGCATGCGTTGTTCTGCGGGGAGAATCAAGATAAACATGTATACCGTTATCTTCGAGACGTTTCGCCGTGTGCAGATTCGTATCGTTCAGACTGTCTCCCATGCCGTGCGGAGTGTCGCCCCGGTCCACATTCAGCAGCAGGGAAACATCAACCCCCTGTGCATGTTTCCGAACGAGCATGTGTACAAGGCGATCGGGCAGCGCCGTTCTGTAGTCCGTCGTCTTAAACAGATACAGAATCATTGCTATGCTTTCATGCGCATGAGAAAGGTCTTTCATCAGTGAGGGGTAATAGGCAGTATCAAGCAGGAGCTCTGCGGTACCAGGGTATTCCCCGGTAG
>JAKAHI010000242.1 GCA_021815065.1 bacterium
ACTATATCACGGTTGTAGACACGGACGGTCAGTCTCATGTGTTGTTCATGGGTCCCAATAATCCCCAGCAGGTGGATGTAGGAGAGGTCAACGTACAGTCGGCAGAAGAGGCATCGGCCCTGGAACAAGAGCTTGCTCTCTTCAGTTCTGAAGACGTGGTTTATTCGGCTGCCAAACACAAGCAAAAGATCACATCGGCACCTGCATCGGTCACGGTTCTCACCCGGGAAGATATAAAAAGCGTAGGACTGTCACTTACCGATATACTCAGGACCGTCCCTGGCATGGATGTTTCCTACATAAATCCCGGCTATACGATCTTCAATGAGCGAGGTTACGGTACAGAGGAAAATAACCTTATGCTTGTTCTGGTCAACGGCAGGGTATTAAACAATACATTCTACGGACCCCCGTTTCTCGAAAGTCTGCCAATCCCATTCGACGATATCGAGAGGATAGAAATTATTCGGGGCGCAAGCTCTTCACTGTACGGTGCCGATGCTGTTACCGGTATCATAAGTATAACAACCAGACAACCGAAGGCCAGCCCAACCTTTACCATCTCAGGTATCGGCGGAATGTTCAGCGATCAACCGCAAAAATTTTTCAGCGCTTTTGATACCTACGTAGAAGCTCAGGGACAAACAGGCACGACAGGCTTTTTAAGTGCTATCGGCTATAAAGCAGCGCCTGACTTCGAAAGCCCTGATCATAATGCAGCCCTTGTTCCCAAGGCATGGCTCTATGTCACCCATGATTTTTCCAGCGATCTCAATGCATCACTCGAAGCCGGTTATGACAAACCGCAGTTTGTTCTGTATACCCTGCTTCAGAACCTATGGACCTACGCCCAGGAGACCTATATAAAGCCGCACATCGAATATAAAAACCTTAAGATTGATGCGTATTGGTTTGGGTTCGATGTAAATGTGCCTCTGTATATTACACCGTTTGGCACCGCAATGAATCTGCTCGGGCAAAACCTTTCCGGTACGACCAATACCTATAATATGGATATCCAGTATAACCTTCCCGAAATACCTTATAACAGGATTATTGTAGGTGCGAATACGAATTATAACACCTATAGCTTCCCGGAACTGGAATCTTCCTATAACGGCATTGACCTTACAAAAGAATTTCTCTACGGCGGTTTTATCCATGACGAGGTCGGACCGTTGTATAACTTCCTGCTTACCCTTGATGCGCGCTATGATCATTACTCGGTAACACCGGCTGGCTTGAGTTACCGGGGAAACCTTTCTTATGCTATCACATCGGGACAGACCGTAAGGGTATCTTATGGAAATGCTTTCAGAAAGCCGATCTATGTAGAATCCCAGTTCATTCCAAAGGTATCCTCATCCTTCATACCTATTTCCGGGACACTCATCGGCAACCCGAATCTCAAGAATGAAACAATGCGTACCACGGAGTTCGGCTATGTCGGAGAATGGGGGAAACATGTAAGGACCGAGCTGACAGCTTATTATGAGGAATTGTCTGATTTAATCTACTTCTACACCGCTCTCTCTTCAGCTTCCCAGTTCCAGTTCCTGAACACCGGCACGCGATACGTGTCTCACGGCGGAGATGTCAGTATTGAATACGAGCCTGTGAAAGCGGTGAAAACCTTCGTCAATTATTCCTATCTGAACAGGGAGGACAACCTTACGGGGACGGTGGCCAATTATACCACCCAGGACTTCAACATAGGAGCACGGTATGCCGTAACGGACAAGTTGTTTTCCAGCATCCAGGGGGATTACACCTCTGCCAGGACCGCACACATTGCAGACCCGAACACGCTCTATACCAACACGGTTGTACAGATGCCTGCGTATTTTATCGTCAACGCAAAGGTCGGGTACACATTCATACCGCACAGATTCGAACTCGGGTTCTATGTATTTAACATGTTCAACGACATTCACCATGAATATCCGTATATCTATCTTCCCAACAACGCACTTACGCAGAGCACGGTTTTCGGCGGAGAAGAGATCGGCAGAATGCTTATGTTCTATACGAACATTTACTTTTAATGAAAAAATCAGCCTTGACCTTCTTGTTCCTGCTTGTTTCCACGGTATCCGCCGGGGCGGGCTACCATGTCGACGAGATCTCCATAAACGGTCCTATCGGACCGGCGTATGCGTACTATGTACCCCAGGCCATACAAGATGCCGAGGCTGACGGCGCAAACGCTTTGCTGATAACCATCGATACCCCCGGGGGACTGGATGCGTCCATGAGGACGATCGTCAAGGCCATAGAGAACGCAAAACTGCCGGTTATAAGCTATATTTATCCGTCAGGCTCACGCGCAGCTTCAGCCGGAGTATTTATTGTCATGTCATCGGACATCGCTGCGATGTCACCGGGTACCAATATCGGTGCAGCCCATCCTGTCACGATCGGGGAAAAACTCGGCAAAGAAATGGAGAAAAAAGTTACCAACGATGCGGTTGCTTATATAAAAAGCATCGCGTTGCAAAAAGGAAGAAATGCGGAATGGGCGGGCCAGGCAGTATCACAGAGCGTATCCATACCGGCAGACCAGGCGTTCAAAATACACGTCGTCGATTTCACCGCGACAACGGTTGCGCATCTGCTGGAAAAAATCGACGGATTGAAGATCAACAAGGCTTCGGGGTCGTATGTACTCCACACCGGGAATGCCCTCATCCACCGGATACCCATGAACCTCAGGGAAAAGATCCTTATGGTTATCAGCGATCCGAATATTTCCTATATATTCATGATCATAGGCATGTGGGGCATATTCTTCGAACTGGCAAGCCCGGGTGCGATATTCCCCGGTGTCATCGGAGCTCTTTCACTTATCCTTGCATTTGTATCGTTTCAGACTATACCTGTTAATTATGGGGGTGTCCTTTTGATAGTGCTGTCGATTGTCCTGTTCATCCTGGAGGTAAAAATAGTGAGTCACGGAATGCTTGCGGTCGGAGGTATAGTAACGTTTGTACTGGGATCCCTGCTGCTGTTCGATACTTCTTCAGCTTCGTACAGCGTTTCATGGACGCTCATCGCTACGGCAGCGATACTGACGGCACTGTTCTTTGTCGTTGCACTTGGGCTGGCTTTAAAGGTAAGATTGAAGAAACCCCAGACCGGGAAAGAAGGACTGATCGGTCAGGCCGGCGTTGTAAAAGATGTGAACAATGATAAAATAAAGGTGTTCCTCGACGGAGCCTATTGGGACGCATATTCGGATGAAAAAGACATCAGGGCGGGAGACAAGATCGTTGTGGAAGACATGGATAAGGATATGTTATTGAAAATTAAAAAGGAGGTATAAGTTATGAGTTCTATTGTAAGTGTTGTCGCTATTTTCGTCGTACTGGTGCTTATTTCCGGG
>JAKAHI010000243.1 GCA_021815065.1 bacterium
AGCAAGTGGGGTGCAATCTTCTGGATATAGCCCGAATCAAGACTCGAAAGATGTGTCGTATGGATGTCGTTCAATAAGTATCGTGCACCGCCATGGATCATGCCGGTACATGCACCGGTCGCACCCGAAGACAGATCGTTTTTTTCGAAGAGAGCAACCTTCAAACCGCGCAGGGAACAATCCCTTGCGATGCCGGTTCCGTTTATGCCTCCGCCTATAATGGCTACGTCATAGACGGTAGTGTCCGTTTCATTACTCACAGGATTATTTTTCTCCGCTTGCGAGGTTTTGTACACTGAGCTTTGCCGCCACCTTTGCGGCTATGTTCCGGAACTCTTTCGCAGTTTGAGACGCGGGATCTGCCGCCACGATGGGGTTTCCGCTGTCACCGCCCTCCCGTACACGCGGCTCGAGGGGGATCCTGCCTATGAAATCGACGGAAAGCCTCTTTGCCGTTTCCTCCACACCGCCGGTTCCGAAGATGTTCGTCTGTTTACCGCAGTGAGGACATATAAAATAACTCATATTTTCGACCATACCGAGGATAGGCACCTCTACCTTGAGAAACATGTTCAAGGCCTTTGTAGCGTCGAGGAGGGACACATCCTGCGGTGTCGAAACAATGACCGCCCCGTTGATAGGGGCTTTCTGCACAAGGGTCAACTGGATGTCACCCGTACCGGGCGGCAGATCGACGATCATATAATCTATCTCTCCCCATTTCATCTGAGTAAGGAATTGTTCGATCATCTGGCTTATCAAAGGCCCCCGCCAGATAACCGGCGTTTCATCGGGCAGGATAAGACCTATTGAAATCGCCTTGATCCCGTGAGCCTCGACAGGCGCAAGTTCCTCTTTTTCCGCAATGGCCCGTTTCTGTTCGCTGGTTATGCCGAGCAGCATGGGAACATCCGGTCCGTAAATATCCGCATCGATGAGACCAACCTTCGCCCCTGTCTGCGCCAGGGCGACCGCCAGATTAGCACTGACCGTTGATTTGCCGACACCACCTTTGCCGCTCCCGACTGCTATGATATTTTTAATACCCTCGATGGGGACCGGTTTCTGCGGACCCGCGGACTTGGCCTTCGGAACAGCGGAATCCTGTTTTATGTCGACGGATTTTACCCAGCTCAGGGCTGCAACCGCTTTTCTTACCGATTCGTTCAGACTGCCTGCAAGCGGACATGCCGGCGTTGTCAAAACAAACCGGAAACTTACCTTGCCGTTGTCTATTTTTAAGTCCTGGATCATGCCAAGGCTTACGACGTCTCTTTTGAGTTCCGGGTCCTCCACCGTGCTGAGGGCCTTGAGTACCTGCCGTTCAAGTTCAATATCCGACACTTTCGTGCTCCTTTCTAGTCTTCCCGTGCGAGGATCTTCGGTATTTTCAGAATCATATTCGGTTTAATAAGCCTGCCCCGCAGCCTGTTGTTGTACTTTATTTTTGAGATGGTAACGTCGAATTTCTGCGCTATGTCCCATAAAGTATCTCCCTGTTTTACCCTGTAGTAGATGTACCGGGAGCCTGCCCGCGGCGTTGTGTACGAGGTGTTGATTATCCTCATTCTCTTTGCAGATGCAATTGCCTCTTTATGGGCATACGGACTAACCGGTATTATAATGTCATGCCCGGGCCGCAGTGTCTTTACATTGCCCACATGGTTCATGACCCTTAATTCGTGGAGCGGTACGCCGTACGCTCTTGCGATCCTGTAAAGCGAATCTCCGTTCCTGATCACATATCTCTTATAACTGAAGAGTTCTTTCTGGGGCATTTTTTCAAGACCCGCAAGAAAAATGGCTTTTGTGTTTGCGGGTATGTTCAGTGTGTACGAAGGTACCGGCGGGGTTGCCCATCGCAGGAGCTCGGGATTCATTTTTTTTATGGTCTCATAGTCCGTATCAGCCAGCCGTGCAGCCACATGGAGATCGATCTGGTGATGCAGCACTACGGTATCGTCTTCGATCGGCTTGTCATAGGTTAAATCATTGAACCCATAAGCTGCCGGGTCTTTTGCTATCATTGCCGCGGCTATGAGCTTCGGCACATAATCCCTTGTTTCTTTTTTCAGATACCGGTGATCCGCAAGCTTCCAGAAATTATCCGTTTTCTGTTTTTGCATTGCCCACATTACCCGCAAGGGTCCGGCATTGTAAGCCGCCTCGGCCAGATACCACGAACCGAATGTATCGTACAGGTTTTTCAAATACCGCGCTGCAGCGAGTGTCGATTTTTCCGGATTTCTTCTTTCATCCACCCACCAGTCGACCTTTAAATGATACAGCCGCGCAGTGCCACGCATAAACTGCCACGGTCCGCATGCCCTGCTCCGTGATATTGCATGGGTATTGAACCCGCTTTCTATGAGAGCCATGTAGACGAGGTCCTCGGGCAGGCCGTTCTCCCTCAGGATCTTTTTCATCTGCGGTATATACTGTTCGGACCTTTCAAGCCATTTTGCAAAAATGTCATGCTGCGTATAGGAAAAATAGTTTATAAAATACTGGACCTTCTCGTTCATAACCATCGGGATGTCGGTGTCCGTCGTTATTTTTTCCAGATTTTCCGGAGCGGTGCTTTGGGCAAGTACGTCCGATATGTCCTGATCCGCAGTTGTTGTCACAGATGAAGCAGCGCTGACCTGGGTGCCCGCCGATGTCGTACACTGAACACCCGCAGTGTCCGGGTTTTCAGCCGCAGATCCGGCCGTTTGCCCCGTTATGGCCAATCCTGTTCTGTCGTTTGCGGCACCGGTTGAGGTTGCGCATCCCTGAATTAATCCACCGATCAATAAAATCGAAACAGCGTAGTATAGTTTTTTCATATCTCTGGATGTACAATAGGATCACGCTCTCTGTCAAGGTAAGCGTGCAGTGCAATGCCTCGGTGTTCTTGAAATTCCGTTCCCGATTATCTATTATTAGAGTATGACAAATGAAGAATTGTCGCATATCTTCAACGGCATAGCGGACATACTCGAATTAAAAAACGAGAATCCATTCAGGATACGGGCATACAGAAAAGCGGCTCAGATCATGGAGGACCTTGCAGAGGATGTGACCGGGATGATCGGGACGGGGAAGCTCAAGGACGTGCCGGGCATCGGCAAAGACCTTTACGCAAAGATAGAAGAATATATCCGGACGGGCAAAATAACGGTTTTTGAGGAGCTCAAAAAAGAATTTCCGCAGGGGGTACTCGATATACTCTACATACCCGGGGTCGGTCCGAAGACGGCGAAGCTCCTCTTTGAAACCCAGGGTATAGATTCCATCGAAAAACTCGAGACCGCCGCAGGCTCAGGGAAATTAACAGGTATCAAGGGGATAAAGGACAAAACGATCGCAAATATC
>JAKAHI010000244.1 GCA_021815065.1 bacterium
CGGGATGCTGCGGTACGGTATACCACGGTATAGATTGCCGGATGAGGTCATAGACGCAGAGTACAATTCAATCATTAAAGACCTCGGTATTACGCTGAAATCCGGAGTGAAGGTTGGCAAGGATATCTCATACGACGATCTTAAAAAAGAGTTTAAGGTTATCTATGTTGGCATTGGAGCTCAAAAGGGCAGTAAACTGAATATTCCCGGTGAAGATGTAATGAATGTCTTGACCGGCGTGGATTTTCTTGAACAGATAAGCTCCGGTAAAAAAGTCGACATTGGAAACAAGGTGTGCGTGATTGGCGGTGGGGATACTGCGATAGATGCCGCGAGGGTTTCAAAGAGGCTTGGCGCGGATGTCACGATCCTGTACAGAAGGACGATAAATGAAATGCCGGCCATCAAGACAGAGATTCAGGAGGCTGAAGAAGAAGGTATTCATTTTGAATTTCTGACCGCACCGGTTGCGGTCGTCAAAAACGGTGACAAGGCTACCGGCATTCAATGTATAAAAATGGAACTCGGCGCTCCTGATGCAAGCGGCAGGGCCAGGCCCGTACCTATAAAAGGTTCTGAGTTTATCACGGAATCTACGGCAATCATCGCAGCTGTCAGTCAGATAGTGGACTTTACCGGCCTTGAAAGATTCAAAAATGAAAGAGGATGGATAAACGTAAACGACCACTATGAAACGACGGAGAAAGACGTATATGCCGGCGGAGATGTGACACAAGAGCTCGATATCGCAGCAACCGCAATAGGACTCGGCAGAAAAGCGGCGCTTGCCATCGATAACTACCTCAGAGGCAGGGAAGAGCCGAAAGAACTTCCGCTGCCGGTAATTTCCTACAAGCAAATGAACCTGGGTTACTATGAAAAACTGCCGAAGGTAAAAAAACAGCTTATCCCGGCTGCCGAAAGAATCAATAACTTCAAAGAAATAAGCTATACCATTACGGAAGAGCAGTTGCGAGCCGAGGTGAAACGGTGCATGAGCTGCGGCCAGTGCTTTTCGTGCGAAAGATGCTGGATGTTCTGCCAATATAATGCTGTCGTAAAACCGGCAGTTAAAACCGATCCGTATAAGTTCAAACTCGAATTCTGCATAGGATGCAAAAAATGTGCGGAACAATGTCCCTGCGGATACATTGATATGGTTTAATGCCATGCTTTGGAATATACCGAGAATAATTATATCCGGATTGGCCGGCGGCTGCGGCAAGACCTTTGTCAGCGTCGGTGTTGCCTCAGCCTTGAAGATGCGCGGCATGGACGTTTTACCTTTCAAGAAGGGCCCGGATTATATCGACTCGGCATGGCTTTCTTCAGCAGTCGAAAGGCCCTGTTACAATCTCGATACGTTCCTCATGGGCGCAGAAGGCGTTCAACGCTCTTTTGAACAGCACACAGGTATCGATGCAGTATGCAATTATTGTGCTGATATGTCGTGTGCAAAGTGCAGTCGGTTGAAAGAGTTTTTAAAAAACAAGATAGCAATAATTGAAGGCAATAGAGGAATTTTTGACGGAATGGATGAAAGCGGAACGTACAGCACCGCGGAACTTGCAAAATTATTAAAAACGCCGGTTATTCTTGTTCTGGACAGTACCAAATCAACACGTACGCTTGCGGCAGAGGTGCTCGGATGTCAGAAGATGGACGGTGATGTCCGTATAGCAGGTGTGATACTGAACCGCATTGCGGGGAAGCGGCATGAAGAGATAGCACGTGCATCAATAGAAAAGGTCTGCGGAATACCGGTAATAGGGGCGATACCGAAACTCGAATCAAACATATTCCCGGAAAGGCACCTTGGTCTGGTTACGCCGGCTGAATACCCCGATATTAAAAAAGCAATAGCCTTTGCAGCAGAGGCAGTAACGGCATCAATAGATTTGGATAAGCTTATCTCTCTTGCCACGATAGGCAAATCGTTGCTTATGAATAAAATTAAACGGCACCCGGCGGTGAACCAAGCAGTACAAAAGGCAAGGATAGGGATCATAAAAGATGAGGCTTTTTCTTTTTATTATCCGGACAATTTAGAAGCACTGAAAGCTGCAGACTCTGAAATCATAGAAATAAATTCCTTCGAAGATACTGCGCTGCCCGATATAGATGCCCTGTACATAGGCGGAGGTTTTCCAGAAACAAATGCCGGACGTCTTGCAGCAAACGGGAGTTTCCGTGCGTCCGTTAAAGAAGCAATAGAATCGGGTTTACCCGTATACGCGGAATGCGGCGGTGCCATTTATATGGGTAAATCGATCCTGTATAAAGATAAGACCTATCCCATGACCGGTGTTTTGCCGGTAGAGTTTTGTTTCGATAAGCGTCCCCAGGGACATGGTTATACCGTCATTGAGGTTGAATCCGAAAATCCGTATTTTGATCTCCACAGCATTATACACGGCCATGAGTTTCATTATTCAAGAGCTGTAAACTTAGAATCCTGCGGCGTGAGATTTATTTTCAAGGTTCACAAGGGATATGGATTTAACAAGACGCAAGACGGGATCTGTTACAAGAACCTGCTTGCCGTGTACTCGCATATACATGCGGCAGGAACAGCACCGTGGGCTCAAAATTTTGTTCGTGCTGCGAAGGCTTATTCTGCAGGCAGGAGCGAAGGAAGTATTCGTAAAAGTAAAGACGAAATCAAGACTATCGGTCATCGCGGTAAAACAGCATCTTGTTCGCCCAATAGATATTCAAGATTTAACGATAATAATTTTGAACAGAATTGTAAATTTAACATTTAAAAAAGGAGGATAATATGGCAAAGGTAAATCTTGGTGGTATTGAAATAGAGGTCGATGAAGACGGGTTCATCGTGGATCCTAATGTATGGAACGAAAAAGTGGCACAGGCACTTGCTTCGACAGAGGATGTCCCGAATATGAGTGAAGAGCATTGGAAGGTTGTAAAGTATCTGAGGGATTACTATCAGAAATATAACATAGCTCCGATGATCAGGAAGATGTGTAAGGATACACAGGTGGATCTAAAGCACATGTACGAATTATTTCCAACCGGTCCTGCGAAAGGTGCGTGTAAGATTGCCGGACTTCCAAAACCCACAGGCTGTGTATAATTAAAAAATAAACAACCCATAACGATATTTGTATTTTGTATGGCGGCTGTTGAAATTGATGTGCTTTGTGTGCCCGAAATTAAGAGTGAATACCCGTCTGTCATTGCCGGTTAAACGACTAAGCCTCGCAATGACAGATGTCTCTCGGCGGGCGATGCAATTTATGTTTGTCAATACGTATGGGGGATTATATGAGACTGATTGATATCTTATCCGGAAAAAGGGAAATCATGGAGAAAAAATGGTTTGATATGGTTGC
>JAKAHI010000245.1 GCA_021815065.1 bacterium
TCACTGTTGAAATTCTCCAGGGATTTGTTCAAAGATGACGACCCTGCTCAATGTTTTAATAAAGACGCGCCTATCAAGATCAGTAAGAAAGGAGATCATTTTTTACTGATGATAAAAATGCCCGGGGTCAAAAAAGAGGACATCGGGCTCCTTACGAGCGGGGACGAGCTTGTCATTAAAATACAAAATTTTCAGCGTAATCTGATGCTGCCGAGAGCGCTGCAAACACGGCAGATAAAAGAAGCAACGATAGAAGGCGATTGGTTGAAGATTATATTTCTATGAAAAAAACAAGTAAAAAAGGACACTTCAATCCTGATGCACTCCAATCACTGAATTCCGCAAAACAACATTTCCTGACCGCCAACAGGGAAGACATACTCGCACTCAACGATGTAATCGAATTCTTAAAACAAGTGATCGAAGGTTACGATGATGTGCCTGCTATAACGGCATTATCCTCGCTCCTTGCCATGATGCAGTTGATTTTGAACGTAGTCATAAAGAAGATCGTAGACCCTTTGCGTATGGGTGAAACACCGGCAGATGCCGGCGAAATAGTCTATATGATTAATACATTGGTAGACGAAGAGCTGAAAAAATTGGGGAAAGGGGATCCGGCAGATCCGAGGCTGCAGATACTCTGGAGCTTAAAAGAAATATTGACCGGCAAAAAAAGACAAAAGACCGTCAGGAAGGTCAGAAGAATTACTGTTGAATAGATCGAATAACTGTGCTTAAATAAACAACAGATGCTGAATAAAGGTAGATTAAAAGATACTCCGTTTCTGAAACTTCTTATGGGTTTCCATACCAATAAAACTACAGGTATACTCAGGCTGACAAACGGTCCTGAGGTCAAGATCATATACCTGTCAAAGGGTAAGCCCATCTTTGCCGCGTCCAATCTGCCCGAAGACAGAATGGGCGCAATGGTATTGAGGCTCAACCTCATTACGGAAGAACAACTCGATGAGGCACTGAAAGAAGTCATGAAAAGCGGTAAAAGACTCGGCACGGTACTTGTCGATACGGACATCATAACCGCTGAGCAACTGTTCGATCTGGTGCTCAAGCAGGTTTCGGAAATAATCTACTCGATATTTGAACTGGACGATGCCGAGTATAGTTTCATAGAGGATGTACACTTCAGCGATGAGGTCATAACCCTCGATCTGAGTTTATGGGATCTTATCATCGAAGGTGTAAAAAGGAAATTCAGCCCCGATAAATTAAAAGATATCATCGGGCATTCCAATGTTATTCTGCAGAAAAATCCGGCTTTGACGGAAGATTTAGGTATGATAAAAAATACGGACGGCGAAAAGTTGTACAAGCTTATCGACGGAAGTAAAACCCTGGGTGATATTATCGACGCAGCAGGTATGGGAGAGTTGAAAGCAATACAGATAATCGGTGTATTGAATCTGCTTGGTATTGTCCATCCCGGCGCTGAAAAGAAAGAAACAGCAGCAACAGGATCCTTGAAATCCGAGATAGAAGAAAAACTCGACAAATTCCAGGCCTCGAATCTTTTTGAAAAACTCGGTCTCGACATGAATGCTACAAAAGAACAGATCCTTACGTCGTTTACGCTGTTGTCAAAAAGTTATCATCCGGATAAGTTCGTCGAACCGCGGTATAAAGAAATAAAGCCGCTTGCGTTGCTGATGTACAACCAGATACTCGAAGCATTTACCATCCTCTACAAAGATTCAACGCGGGAGAAGTACCTGAAAGAGATGAACGAAGAAGACAAGAGTATGTTGTTTATAGAGACCGATCCCGTGCTTGCAAGGGAAAGTTTTGAAAAGGGAAGGGCTTACGTAAACGAGAAAAAGTATTCCGAAGCTTATAAGATGTTCAGTACAGCCATAAAAAACGATCAAAATATCTCGGAGTACTATACGGGACTGGCTATCCTGGAGACGATGAGTTTTAACGACCATCCGGTGAATATAGAGGCTGCGGAACAGGCATTCTCAAAGGCCGTAGAACTGAATCCGGATGAGGCGCGCAATTATTACTACCTCGGCGTTCTGTACAAAAATAAACAGGACTATAGGACTGCGCGGGGGTATTTTCAAAAGGCACTCGTGCACAATCCCGCCCACCGGGAATCAAAGAAACAATTGGAACTGCTCGACAGGGTTGGGTAATGGCAGTCTACAGGATATACACGTATCCCGAAAGGATACTGAAACACAAGGCGAAAGAAATAAAGAACATAAACGGCGGACTGCAGGAATTTATAGACAATATGTATGAGACCTTGCATTTTGCATCCGGTGTCGGCCTTGCCGCTACGCAGGTAGGGAAAGAAAATGCATTATTCGTGGCGGACGTCCCGGTCGGGGAAGATAAGAGAAAGATTATTGCCGTTATAAATCCTGTCATTGTCGAATCCGAGGGTGAGTCATCGATTGAAGAGGGGTGCCTGAGCGTTCCTAATTTCCGGGTAAAAGTAAAAAGGGCTGCGAGGATTGTAATAAAAGGTTACGACCGTAACGGGAAAGACCTTGTTCTCGAAGCCACGGACCTGCTTGCGACTGTCATACAGCACGAGATGGATCATCTCAACGGTATTACGCTCATGGACCATGCATCCCTGTTAAAAAGGGATGCGTATATAAAATCCCTGAAAAAAGAATCGAAGTAAAGCAAAGATTGCTTACACTCTGCGATCCTTACAGTTTCTTGAATGCCTCGTATGCATATTTTATCGTCCTGTCTATGTCATGGGTCGTGTGAGCCATCGAGACAAAATGTGCCTCGAACTGTGACGGCGGCAGATAAACGCCCTTTTCAAACATGAGATGAAAAAACCGGGCGTATTTCTTTGTATCGGATGTCATTGCAGATTCGAGGTCCCTCACCGGTTTGTCAGTAAAGAAGGGGGTAAACATAGACGCTATGGAGTTGATGGTTATTCCCAGTCCAGCAAGCCGCGCCGCATCCTTTAACCCATACACAAGATGGCCTGTTTTCTTCTCCAGATCTTTATAGAACAATGGCTTCGATTCTATTTCTTTTATGGTGGCTATGCCTGCTGCCATTGCAATGGGATTGCCGGAGAGCGTTCCGGCCTGATAAACCGGTCCCTCCGGTGAAATAAGCTGCATAATATCCTTCTTTCCGCCGTACGCTCCGACCGGTAAGCCTCCACCGATGATTTTGCCGAGAGTTGTCATATCGGGTTTGATGTTCATGAACCCCTGAGCCCCTGACAGAGAAATCCTGAATCCGGTTATCACCTCATCAAAGATAAGGACTATGCCGTGTTTCGCGGTCAGTTCTCTCAGTGCTTCGAGGAACCCGTTTTCCGGAAGCACGACTCCGATATT
>JAKAHI010000246.1 GCA_021815065.1 bacterium
TACGGATGAATCAAACATGTAGAGTGAATAACCTATACTCATGGTCCCTATGAGTTTATTCGCGGGTTTCAACACAACGTCTATGGGCAGTACGTGACCGAGCCTTTCAAAAACAGCTTCACTCTGACTCCGTTCTGATTTCAGGAGGTGCGCCTTTACGGCCTCCGGTATTTCATGCTGCAGGCTATCGCTGTCATGACCGATTATCTTCGTCAACAACGGTGTGTTGATCTCTGAATCGATGACAGTGTTGTTTGCGTCGGTAATGACGACGTACAGGATATTATTGTCAAGCTGGGGCGCAAATTTCAGAAATTGTTTTGCAAATGCCCATGGATCGCTTCCATTCCCGCCGAGGAGGGCAAGGGCACCTGTTATCTGCGCCATATTGATGGCCTTAGCCCTCATCTCATTGCGCATACTTTTTTCCTGCCGTATCACCGATGTATACGCAACGATAACCATGATGACCAATATGATCATTGCAACAAGCAGTCCAAGCTTTACCTTAAGACTGAGAAGTAACGGTTTATTCATAGTACAAGATAATCAAGACCTATGGTGTAAATATAATGGTAGCCGAAAAGGAAGGTATTGTACGCAGAATATCTCAAAGCGGATGTAAGGAACAGATTGGGCGTTATACTTAACCGTATGCCGGGAACAAGATTCACCAAGAGCTGTTGCACGGTGTACGGCTTACCGGTACCTGCAAAATTGATATCCGTAACCTGCCCCTCGTACATCGCATTGATCTCGAAAAAACCCGACAGAGACATACCAAAAGGTATACTGAAGGCAGTATTGGCTACCTGGATATCGTTGTTGGGTTTCCTGTGTGTTACCGGATCAACGCCTATTAATCTATATCCAATGTTTGAATCCCATTGAACAATGCTAAAATTCCTCGTATAGGCCAGATCGACCTCAAGGTCCGTTCCGCCGGATCCGACCCCGATAAAACCCGTCGGTAAATAGATTGTACCATACACGGCAAGCATCGGGGAACTGAGGAACTGATACATGAACCGGACTGCGGGATTGCTCAATCCACTGCTGCTGCGCGTTATATTGTAGGTACCTCCTGGATTTGCCGTGCTTGTTACTAATTGCCCGACATCGGCATTTACATACGGGATGCTTGCGGAGAGATTCATGGTTGATGTTAAATTATAACTGACGTTCAGGATCTTGTAGAGGAGCCGTTCCGTGGTATTGCCGCTGAAAACCGAGTAAAAATCCTTTCCCATATACCGGTCTACCTGCGCGTAGTAGACATAAAACCCCATGTCCAGAATATCGGGCTGGCCTGTTTTTGCGGTCAACGTAAACAGGGGAAATGTTGTTTGTTTTTGTCCCTGGATTGACGCTATACCTCCGATTGCTCCAAGCTGGGCATGCGCATTCACAGCTACAAGCAACAGGATCATTATGTATACTACCATGTATGGTCTTTTCGCGTTTCTCATCTTCCCCCAGAAACAATCCGGCCTTTTCCTTGAATATATTCACAGCTCACAAAAAAACGCAACAGATGCTTATGGAATTACCGGGTTTGAAGGGTTGACATCCTTTTACGGTTTCATGTATCATAGTCAGAAGAGGCTGTTACCCTTGATTATCGATAAAACAATACAAACAAAAGGGCCTATTGTTGTGGCAATCACCGGCGCGAGCGGATCCGTGTATGCGCTGACACTGATCCGGTGGCTTGCCGGCAACGGATACCAGGTTGATGCAATAGCGTCGGAAACCGGGAAAAAGGTGTTTGAGTATGAAACAGGCACAAAATTCACGGTACGTGCAATCACGAACGGCAAGGGCCTTCTCACCATCCATGACAACAATAATCTATTTTCTTCTTTATCGAGCGGGTCGTCGAAACAGGGTAAATTCAGCAAGGTTGTTATCGTTCCGTGCTCCATGGGGACACTTGGCAGGATAGCTGCGGCAAGCGGCTCGAAACTCATTGAAAGGGTTGCCGACGTAGCACTGAAAGAGCGGAGGAGACTTGTTATCGTACCACGGGAAACACCACTGCACTCCCTGCACCTGAAAAACATGCTGGAGCTGTCATCAGCCGGGGCAGTAATACTGCCCGCTATGCCGGGTTTTTATCAAAAGCCCGGGTCCGTGAATGATATCATAAACTTCATGGTATCAAAGATACTCGATGCATTAGACATCCCCAATGAGATGTACACACGCTGGGGGAATTGACTGCCAGGCGTGCAATTAAAGTTGGCCGTTCTGCAGAGTACATTTTTTCTCAAGCTCCGTGAAACGCTTTTACAGTCATTATTTTATCATTCCCCTCCCGCCTTCGTCGAAATAGGCACCAGTGGGAATCCAGTTCTTTTCCCCTCTAAAAAGAGGGGCCAGGGGTATGTCTCCAGTTCTTGCACTCCAGCGTTATCCTCCTTCAGATAAGGGCGGGGCACCCATCCATAAGGATGGGTCGAAGGGAGTTATGATTCTTCATTGCAGAAACAGAGCTTGGGTCAGGACGAGGATAGCAGGCCTGCCGCTATACCTGCCAAAAGCATCTTTCTTATGTGCACCGTTTTTCTGCACATCACGACCTCTCAATTTTCGGAAAGTTCAACTTTCTCCGGGGTAAAATTCTCGAACCGCGTAAACTCGCCGATAAATGTAAGTTTTATGTTCTTCGTGGGACCATTCCTGTGTTTGGCGATAAGGATCTCCGCTATGCCGTGGTCCTTGGTCGGGTTGTCCTCTTTGCTGTAAAGCTCCGGCCGGTGGATGAATATGATAAGGTCGGCATCCTGCTCTATGGCGCCCGACCCCCGCAAGTCCGACAACTGCGGTCTTTTGAAGTCCCTTTTCTCTCCTTCCCTGTTCAGCTGGGAAAGCAGAAGCACGGGGACATCGAGTTCCTTTGCAAGGGCCTTCAAGGAGCCCGATAGTGCAGCTATTGCAGCCTGGGTACTTTCCGACTCTCTCGGCTGTTCCATGATCTGCAGGTAGTCTATGATGAGTAATTTCAATTTATTCTCGGCCTTGAGCCGCCGGGCCTTTGCCCTGATCTCGAGCATAGAGATTGCAGGCTTATCGTCTATGATGATAGGGGCATTCTGGATAATCGATGCCGCTTTATTCAATCTTTGGAACTCCGCGAACTCAAGATAGCCCCTCAGGATACTCATGTACCTGACTCTTGCTTCCATGGAAAGCAGACGCAGAGCAAGCTGCTGCTTGCTCATTTCGAGAGAAAAGATCGCTACCGGGTTTTGGTGTTTCACGGATGCGTTCATGGCTATGTTCAGAGCGAGGGATGTTTTCCCGACACCCGGCCTCGCCGCAATAACAATCAGGTCGGATG
>JAKAHI010000247.1 GCA_021815065.1 bacterium
ATGCTGGATGATGTCCTTCGGATAGAACCATTGCGGGTGTACCTGATTATTTATCCACAGCGGTATCTGGTCCCCGTAATGTTTCGGCGGGTTGGCCGGGTCAGGTCCCTCACCGGACTCTCCGCCGGGCAGGACGTTGTACCCTACGATTGCGCCGGGCTTCATCTCGACAGAGAAGCGTATCGCGGGTCCCGAGCCGTAGGTATAATTTGTGTAGAAGTTCGTTGTCTGGTCGTTGCCCATCTCAAACCCGAATGTTCCGGGGTCGACAGAGAACATACTGCCGGGGCGCGGATAGCCCTCGTTGTTATTGGCAGGGTCTGCGAGATCGAATTCATGGTCCCCGGTCAGACTGATAAGATCCGAGAAGGTCAGCGTATGGAGCTTGCCCCACTGCCATTGAGACATATCGGATGTTCCAAAGCTTGTCGGCGCACCTTTTGTTGTATAAGAAGGCTGTGACAGATCGGCTATGCCCTGTGAAAGGCTGTCTATCATAATCTGGTCAAGACTCCTCACCGTGTAGGTATACGGCAGTCCTGTCCCGTCCAGTTTGTCGATCATCGTGCTCTGTCCTTCCGACGGCGAGTAGGTTGCACATTGTGTCGGGTTTTGGAGCATGGTCACCAGGGTGTTGATGAGGATCATGTCGTTGATGGACCTGTTCTGTCCTATTGCCTGCATCTTGTCGTAAAAGATATTGTAAAACAACCTTTGTACAAAGCCCTCGAATATGGACGTTGCAATGCTGTTATTGACGTCTTCGGTTGTGGCTGAAGGAGACAGTCCGGTTGACGAGTCATACGGATGCGTGTTGTTGCTGCTTGACCATGCATTCAGATACGTCATAGCAGTCGCCGTCACTGAGTTTCCGGGGATTGAGCCCTGAAGATCGGTATATGCCTTTTGCAGGAACGGAAGTATCTGCAATGCGTAGGTGTCCGTGTGATCCGCCTGGATAACATTCTGAACATAGGCAAGGTCGATGTTTCCCTTACCTGCTGCTTCTATGTCTTTATCGATCTCCCATGCCCTGTAGCCCGGATCATAGAACCCTCCGAGATAATACGGGTTGTTGAGCGGTTCATTATTATAGGTTACGCCGACCGGGTCCTCGTTTGCCGTCGCTATATATCCCTGCGCAGGGTTTTCAACATAGGGTACCGCCGATGCCGGCACCATGTTGCCAGTCCAGTAAACATTGGGATCCGTGCCCGGCAGCATGAGATACGGAGGATAGGTAAAGTCGCTGAACGGCAATCCGCTCGGCAGCGCATTTGGCGTGGAAAGCATCGTGTCCTGCCCCCTTATCGGTATGGAACTCTGGTCTGTCAAATAGATGTTCCCATAGATGTCCGCATAGACGAAGTTTTGCGAGCCGACCTTGAAGTAGCTCTGTGCCGTGATAAACTGGGCAAGGTTTTGCGCCTGGTCAATGCCATAGAATGCCTCAAGCTCATTCGACGGTATCATGCCTGTCCAGGTGAATGCCTCGAGTGCCGTTGATACACCCGGCGTGTAACTGCCAGGGTATACAGGCATTGAACCGTGTCCGGGTATAGTTACATAATAAGTGTCTACGGTAACCGTTGTTGCAGATAATCCCTTACCCAATGCGCCGCCATAATGAAAAACCATGGGCACAGTTTGAATGGGTATGTTTTGACTGCCGTACTGCACATAATCTTGACCGGAGATATTGACGACCGTGTCCTGATAGACATCGATGACATCCGAGGGGAATACCGTGTCTCCCCATGCGATATAATCATTATGTCCTATGACCACACCCGGGGCAAGAGGGAATACAACGCCGATAGTATTGATGTTCCCTTTGCCGACCGCAGCTGTGTTTATATGCACCTCGTACCAGATGGGCGGGTTGTAAAGCGGAAGATGCGTATCGTTTGCAAGGATCGCATATCCGTCTTTTGTAAGGCTCGGGCCGATGACCCAGTTGTTGCTGCCGATCTGGCCTGCTTCACGGGGCTTATACAAAAAGCCGAAAGGACCGTTCTGCAATGATTTATAAAATGTCTCCGCACCATCGATGGCCTGCTGGTTTACCTGCAAGGGCTGCAATGCCGGGCCGCTCTGGGAAACCGGTACGGTCATAGGCTGAAAGCCGTTGTACGACAACAATGAAAATGTTGTTGAGGTTGCATAGGAGAACTGGTTCGGCACAGGGACCCCGGGCGCCTTTTCGGCAGGCTCGGATCGTGCAAAATCATAGGTAAGCCCGGAGAAATGCGCCAGGCCCGGATCCGATGAAGTAGAGGTATATGTCGTGGATGCGGCATTGAAGTAATGCGTGGCATGGATCTTGGTGCCTTCATCCTCCATCGTGAGGCTGTAGGATTCAAACTTGCCGAATGCAATGATGTCCTGCGGCGTGAATGGCTTTATGTCCGTAATTGTTATGCCCATGAAGGCGGTTGAATATTCTGCAGGCAGTACCTTTGCATTTGGGTTTGCCTGGACCTGCTGTGCCAATTGGTCAAGATAAAAGTTTATGCCGTTGCAGAACGACTGCAGAATGCCCTGCAGGTCGGGAGAGGTCTGGTCATAGACAATCTTTGCAATGGTTGCATAGCCCATCAACCTGTTATGGATGTCCTCGTTCAATGCCTGGTTGCCGAAGTATTCCGTTAAGGTTCCGTCGGCAATATGTCTGAACATGTCCATCTCGAACAGCCTGTCCTGTGCCTCTGCATAGCCCTCGGCAAATGCAACGTCCGTCATGGTGCTTCCGTAGATGTGAGGAATACCCCATGTGTCCCGAATGACCTCGACCGGTTTTTGGAGCGATCCCTGTGGTGTCTGAATGGTTTGACTTACCGACAGACCGGTGAACGGATCGTTCGGACCTATTGAAATACCGGAACTTGAACTGCTGGAACATGCGGAAAATTGTAGTGTGGAAACCAATAACAAGGTTAATCCTGCGAGAGTTAAAATCAATCGTCTTTTGGAAAACATCCCCGAGCCCTCCTTAATTGGATTTAAGAACATTGTTTATTATAGATTTTGGCACAAAGCAAGCTAAAAGTTTTGCCGGCCGATCCGGACAAAAAAAGAAGGGCGGTTCCCTGAACCGCCCTTCTTCAATCTTTACACCGGGTGCCGATGATTACTGCATCTTCAGGTTCATGTTTTGCTGGCGGCTCATGACAAACTCCTGGAGGGATTGTACCTTCGTATAACCCGCAGGTGCCTGAAAGATCTTGTCCGGGATTTTGGCTTTTTTTACGCTGTCGACTGCTATGGTCATCATAGAGCTTTCGAAAACCTGCTTTACGGGATAGCCGTGCTTCAGCAGGTCCATGTATGCCTTCGACAG
>JAKAHI010000248.1 GCA_021815065.1 bacterium
GCATATATCCTGCGCGGACCTCCCCAGACGCCGATGATGATATACATCGGTATAAGCATTGCTTCCCAAAATACATAGAAAAGAATAAGGTCGAGTGAGGCAAAAACTCCGATCATACCGGTTTCCAGTACCAGGAACCAGAGATAATATTCCTTCTCGCGCTTCTTTATGTAGGTCCAGGAACCGAGAAGCACAAGCGGAGTAAGAAATGTCGTTAACAGGATCAGAAGCAGGCTCAACCCGTCTATACCGAGCTGATACTGAATATGGTATACCGGAATCCATGCATACTTCTCCGTAAACTGCATGCCTGTTGATGAGGAGTCAAAGTGTACGACCAGAAACAATGAGACAACAAATTCGACAAGAGATACTATCAGGGTAAACCATTTTATGGCGGATTTATTGTCTTTAGGTATAAATGCACCCAGCAGTACCCCGAGAAGCGGTAAAAATATTATAATCGACAGTATATTTTCTTTAAAGCCCATTTCATCCTACCTCAACACAAAGTATGCTAAAACCGAGATGACGCCTATCAAAAACAGCATCACATATACCTGGAAATCGCCTGTCTGTATCTTCCTGAGTTTCGTAGATGCCCATTGCGTTACCTGTGCTGAGCCGTTAACAGTACCATCGACAACCCGCACATCGAATATCTTCCAGAGGAAGTTCTCCGACAGCCACAGAAGCGGCTTGATAATAATTGCGTTATAAACCTCATCGACATAATACTTGTTCAGAAGCAGCCTGTACACGCCCGGCAATGATTCTGCAGCATGTTCTGCAGGCCGCATTTTGGACTTGAGATAGACATACCATGCAAAAAATACACCCAAAATTGCCATGGCAATGGATCCGATCATAAGCCATGATTCGGTAGAAACGGGCATTTCATGCCCGGGCATAGTACGGAAAACGGGTGCAAGGAAATTGACGAATATATCGGAATTATGCCATCCGACAAGATTTCCAAGCAACTGCGGCACACCGATATAACCACCTATCACCGACAGGACAGCAAGGATAATAAGCGGAACAGTCATAACCTTCGGCGACTCATGAACGTGCCCGGCAGCATGCTTGTCCACACGGCTCTCTCCGTAAAACGTCATGTATATAAGCCTGAATATATAAAAAGCCGTTAAAAGAGCGGTTATGAAACCCAGCAGCCATATGACGGTATGACCGGATGCATAGGCTGCAGCAAGTATGCTGTCTTTGCTGAAAAAGCCGGACAGCCCCGGTATCCCCGAGATTGCAAGTGCAGCGGCAAGAAACACTGCATGGGTCACAGGAATCTTGTTTTTCAAGCCGCCCATCTTTCTCATGTCCTGCTCACCGGAAAGTGCATGGATCACACTGCCCGCTCCAAGGAAAAGCAGTGCTTTAAAGAAGGCATGCGTCATAAGATGAAAGATACCGGCACTGAACGCACCGACACCGACACCGACAAACATGTAGCCGAGCTGACTGATCGTAGAATACGCCAGCACTCTTTTGATGTCGTTTTGAACAAGGCCGATGGTCGCTGCATAGAGCGCTGTAAGTCCTCCCACGATTGCTACGACCTCAAGTGCTGCAGGAGCAAGCACATAGAGGAAATTCATCCGTGCTATTAGGTATACACCGGCCGTAACCATAGTCGCGGCATGAATCAGAGCACTGACAGGGGTTGGACCTTCCATTGCATCAGGCAGCCATACATAAAGAGGAAGCTGTGCTGATTTTCCTGTTGCTCCCACAAACAAAAGTATTCCAACTATAGTAAGTATCTGTGGCGAAATGAGGGATATGTGAGCTGCCATTGTAGTAAAATCAAGCGTCAAAATCCCTTTTGCAGCAAACGCAGATGCAAGTAAAAACAGGCCGAGCAAAAAGCCATAATCCCCTACCCTGTTTGTAATAAATGCCTTTTTACCGGCATTCGCTGCTGAATCCTTCTCATACCAGAAGCCTATCAAAAGATAAGAGCAGAGGCCGACACCTTCCCAACCCACAAACATCAGAACAATGTTTGATGAAAGTACCAGCAGCAGCATGGAAAACATAAACAGGTTCAGGTATGCAAAGAACCTCGAATAGCTTCTGTCCCCGTGCATGTATCCTATGGAATAGACATGGATGAGGAACCCGACACCCGTAACGACAAGCAGCATGACAATAGTAAGAGGATCTATCATGAGCTTGAAATGTACAGTGAGATTGCCGGAATTGATCCACGTATAGACCGTGTCTGTTATAAGCCTTGAGTCGGGCGCCATGGAGAGAAGCTGTATGAATATATACACGACCAGGGCAAAGCTGATAAACACTGCGCTGTTGGCAATCCATCCCACCGCCTTATTGCCAAGCCTCTTCCCTATAAGACCGTTTACCAAAAATCCAAGCAGAGGGAAAATCAAGATATATCGTACTATATTCAATTCCATTTTTTCACCATTTCAGCTTCTTCAAGTCGTCAATCTTTACCATGCCGACTGTCTTGAATATCTTCACAACGAGAGCAAGGGCGATTGCTGTTTCTGCCGCTGCTATGGTTATAACCATGATAACGAACATCTGACCGTCCAGTGAATGCATATACTTTGATGCCGACACGAACAGGATGTTCACTGCGTTGAGCATGAGTTCAAGGGATATCAATACAATGATAATGTTGCGGCGCATAGCAACCCCGATCATACCTATGACAAACAGCACAAAACTCAGAATTACAAGCAACTGGTAGCTCATTCCTTGTCCCTCTTTTTAATAAACGTTATCGCACCAAAAACACCGACAAGGAGGATAAACGATGCAAGTTCAAACGGCAGAAGATAATAGCGCAAAAGATTGAAGCCTATGTTCTCTGCAGAACCGAACCCTACAATCGTGAATCCCTCGGGCATCTTTAATACGCCCTTTGCCATAGAGAAAGCTATCAGCAAAACAACCATGGTAAGGAAGTAAGAAAAAATGGTCGATGGTTTGTACCGGACGGTTCCCGTCGATGTCTTGTTCAGATCAAACATCATAATGATGAAGAGGAACATGACGAGCATTGCACCGACATATATGATAACCTGAACCGCTGCAAGAAAAGGGGCACCAAGCAGTACAAACAGGAAGGCCGTCAGGAAGAATGCCAGGCCCATCGATAGAGCGCTGTAAACAGGATTTCCGGCGATGACCGCATAAAGATAGGTTATGACCAGTAAAACCGCAGTAATGTACAACAACACATTGCTTATCATTTTATCACTGTCCTCAATTCTTTCCTCTGAATGGATAGTTCCGGCCGTTGCCGTGCAACAAGGCTGTAGAACGATGTCATAGTGATTGCATTTTCAGGA
>JAKAHI010000249.1 GCA_021815065.1 bacterium
GAAATACAACATGCTGATCGGAGAGTCAACGGCTGAAGAGATAAAAATATCCATAGGCAGCGCCTATCCGCTGAATACTCCACTGAAGTTTGACGTGCGCGGCAGGGACCTGCTTACCGGTATACCGAAGGTACTCGAGATAACGGACGAGGAAATACGGGAGGCCCTTCAGGAACCTCTTGAATCGATCATCGATGTTATCAAAGAAGCGCTCGAGCATACCCCGCCGGAACTTGCCGCGGATATTGTTGAAAGGGGTATTGTGCTTTCCGGGGGAGGCTCCATGCTCCGAAACCTTGACGTGCTGATACGGGAACATACCGGGCTGCCGGTGATCCTTGTCGACGATCCGCTGACGAGTGTCGTAAAGGGAAGCGGTAAAGTACTCGATGAACTGGGAAGGTTCGGCAAGGTCCTGGTTACATGAAGGATCCGGTGCATCGCACAACCCATCATCCGCCGCATGCATTCCGGGAGAATAAAGAGGGGTTTTTATCGCTCTTGTTGTACCGGTATTTTTTTGCGTAACGAAGAGATAATACTATGTGGGACTGGCTTGTCAAACATCACCGGCATATTATTGCGATACTGATTCTTATCGTATCTTTTCAGCTTGCCTATTCGGATATATTTTCCAGGGGACCGCTTGTTTATCCTTCCAGGATCATTTTTCAGGGCGGCGCACTCGTTATGTCCACTGCAGCTCGCGGTGCAAACGGACTGAAAGAAATCTGGACGAACTATATCGATCTTGTTCATGTCAAAAAAGAAAATACCGCTCTCAAGCAGCAGATCGGCATGCTCCGGTTAAAATTAAGCATGCTCGGAGATGTGGAGATAAAGTATAACAATATTCTCAATATACTGAACCTCCCTCTGCCGCATTATTCGGTGTCCTATGTTACCGCCATGGTCATTGGAAGGGACGTCAGCAGTATATTCAAATCAATAACCGTGAATAAGGGGAAACTCGACGGTATTAAAAAGGGGGACGGGGTCATAGCGACGCCCGGAGCAGTCGGCAGGGTGGTGAAACTCGGAGATCATGCGGCCGAGATACTGCTTCTCACGGACACCAACAGCTTTATCGAAGGCGTTGACGAGCAAACAAGGGTAAGAGGCGTTGTAAACGGCAGCGGGTTTGGCCGCCTCAATTTCCTGTATGTGCTTTCCAACGCAATGATAAACAAGGGTGATGTTCTGGTGACCGGCGGGAAAGACGGCGTATTCCCGGAGGGAATCAACATCGGGAAGATCGTCGCTGTTAAAAACAGCCCGTCGGGATGGCTTTTTAAGGATATTACTGTCCAGCCGGAGATTGATATAAACAGATTGGATTATGTCATGATAATAACCGGGGAAAAACCATGAAGTACGTAGTCTGGATATTTTTTATATTACTCTGTTCTATGCTTCAGTCTCTCCTCAATAATTATCTTCCTGCCTATCTGTCTCCCGATATGATCCTGCTGCTGGTAGCCTATGTGGCTTTCTTCTATACGTATTATGCTGCTGTTGGTTCGATTGTCCTCATAGCGTATGCCGCTTCGATATTCAGTGCGGGAAGCGTATGGTTTTTTCTGTTTTCGTATTTGTCGGTTTTTTTGCTGCTGCTCTTTCTCAAAAAGTTTTTCGACAGGTCGCAGGGTGCGGCAATCATTACCATCGCGGCATTTACTACGCTGTTCTATCCTTTGATTGTTCTTGTACTTACCGTGCTTTCCAACCGCGGTCTGTTGTTTCCTTTGGCATTATTCACAGCTTTAAAACAGGTACCCGTTAACATGGCGTTCGCTTACCTCTTGTTCAAATACCTCCCGTCCCTCAGTCAGAGGCTGAAAGCCGGACTGGTAAGCCAGAAGGTGTAATCGTTATGGCGGTGAATGACGAGTTTAATGTTTACGATCCCGAGTCCCCCGGAATAAAGAGTACCTATAGGATACTCCTGATAATAATATCCCTGTTTGTTTTTGTCCTTGTTGTAAGATTATGGTACCTTCAGATTTACATGGGGGCGCAGCTCGAGTTTTATTCCCAAAACAACCATCTTCGAAGGATAGATATCATAGCGCCGCGCGGCAATATCTTTGACAGGAATGGCGTGCTGCTTGCGGATAACAGCGTGAGTTATTCCTTATACATCACGCCGCCCGAGTTTAAAGATACAGAATGGAAAACGGTGGCAAGCATCCTTAATATGTCTGTCCATGACTTGAATGCAAAATTATCATCGTGGGACGGTTTTTCTTATACGCCGGTACTCATCGATCCCTATCTTTCGTGGGATCAGGTTTCTCAAATACTTGCCGATAAACCTTTTTTGCCCGGGACAACAGTGCAGTGGCAGACTAAAAGGTTGTATGCGAACGGATCGGACATGTCGCATATTCTCGGTTATGTACGGGAAATAAGCGATCAAGAGCTCGACAATTTCAACAAATCTGCCCGGGCATCCTATGTAAGCGGGGATTTTATAGGGAAATACGGTATAGAGAAGCTGTACGATCATCAATTGCGCGGCAAGGACGGTGCTATTGTAAAGCTCGTCGATGCGACGGGGAAAGAAATAAAGACCTATACGTACATAGACCCTGTTCAGGGCACTACCATGACATTGACGGTAGATGCAAAACTTCAGGATTACACCTCGAAACTTATGCAGGGATATATAGGATGTGCGGTTGCCATGGATCCAACCACCGGAGCCATACTCGCCATGGTCAGCGAACCCTCCTATGATATAAATGATTTTTCATCTCATCTGACGCCTCTCCAGTGGAACAAAGTGTTAAATGATCCCTATCATCCTCTCGAGAATAAATGCATACAAGGTATGTTTGCACCCGGGTCGACCTATAAACCCGTGCTTGCTATAGCGGGTCTGGAACAGCATGTTATAGAGCCGAAAACAACTATCTTCGATCCGGGATACTTTGTCGTAGGGAACAGGATATATCATGACTGGAAAAAAGGGGGACACGGTATCGTCGATATGCATAAGGCCATCGTGCAGTCATGTGATACCTATTTTTACCGGCTCGGGACATTGCTCGGCGTCGACACGATTGCGAAGTACGCACGCCTGCTCGGGTTCGGCAGGGCAACGGGCATCGATCTCCCCTCGGAAAAGGCAGGGCTTGTACCGACATCCCAATGGAAAGAGGACACATTTCATGAGCAATGGTACCCCGGGGATACTCCTCCCATTGCCATAGGCCAGGGCTACGATCTCGTCACCCCCCTGCAATTGCTCGTTGCATACTCTGCAATCGCGAATGGCGGCAACGTCATGCGGCCTCACCTGCTTTATTACCCCACGGCCAC
>JAKAHI010000250.1 GCA_021815065.1 bacterium
AAGAGCTGAATCTTATTGCTCAACCGCTTATAGCTGAGCGGTGACAGAGCTCTCCTGCATTCAAGCATGTTGCTTCGTATAGCTGCCTTATTGTCCATTGTATGTTTTTACTGTACTTGCGTTGAAGCCCTTACAAAAGAACAAAAGTCCCCGCCAGCAAGCCGTGTGAATCCTTTTTCAGACCTGGTTTGCCAGGGGGAAACCATTTTATTGCTTCATGCTTCCTCTTACGAGAGAGGCTTGCCATCCACAATAAGGGACAGTCTCCATTCTGAATAGTTAAGGGTCTAAAAAAATTTAGATCCATCACGCGCAAGAGCAGGGACATTATCATATCGTTACTTTTGTTTCTATCATCTTTATTAATTCTTCTATCTTGGTTTCGAGATAGAGAATTCTTTCTTTATACTTGTTTTCCGTCTTGAATAATTCATCGGCGATATTCATCGCCGCAAGAACGGAGAGAATGGCTGTATCGGAAATATTGGCGTCGTTCATAGCGGACTTCAGTTTTTCTTCTACGTAAGCCGCTACCCTGCCGACGTATTCCGGTTCATCCTCACTCATCACGATGAGTTCTATTCCAAGTATGTTTATTGTGTAAGGTTTCTTCAACAACCCCTGCCTTAAAGGCTTACCTCGTTGAGGGTGTTCAGTATCTTGTCCACCTTTGTTATAGCTTCTTGTTTAAATTTCAAAAGCTCCTCCTTTTCTCTTTCCATGTCCTCCACCTTTGTCTTTAAAGAACCGTTTTCTTCCTTCAAAGTCGTATACTTATCTATGAGATCACTGATTTTATGCTCCAGCTCGTTAACCTTCTCGATTTCCATTTTCCGCTCCTTTTTTATATTTTATGGGTATATATTTATCCATAATACGCAATAATGAATAATGCAAGTGCAAAAGAAAAAAACATCCCGGTACTATTTTATTGACAGGTTTACGTTATTTATAAATATATAAGCTATATTAAAAAATATAGGAGGTAAGTATGGGTAAAAGATTCGGGTTGACGGTAATGGCGCTGCTTTTTCTGACGGGCATCGCCTCTGCGGCAAACTATAACGGCATGTTGAAGGGCTGGGTACATCCCGGCGCCGAGACGATAAAAGAAAACGGCTATCAGGGTGCACAGACGTGCGTGATGTGTCACCCGGATGCGTTGAGCGAGATAACGCAGACCGTACACTGGCACATGGCGACACCTATCAGGAACGTGCAGGGGTTGCCCGACGGTTCATGGTGGGGTATGCTGAACAGGGAATGCGCGCTTGCAGGTTCTTTGACGATTTCCAACTGGACTGCATCTACTAACGGTCATGCTACGGTACAGGCTGCAGGATGCGGTGTATGTCATATCGGGAGCCTGCCCATGCCCCCGCTGCCTCCGGGTGCACCGGCGACAGAGGCACAGGCAAATACCGTGGATTGTCTGGTATGCCATGCAAAAGACTATAACTGGAAGGACAGGGCAACACTGGTTACCGATGCAACCGGTACGCACTGGGGGGAAGACAAATCCCTGAAAGCTGCACTGAGTATAACAAAGGTTCCTACCAACGAAGCATGCCTGAGATGCCACGAGCATGCATTTTCCTATGATTACAAGAGAGGCACGCCCTACACTCCCCAGACCGATGTGCATGCAAAAGCCGGACTTGACTGTATCACCTGTCATGTGACGGAGCATCACCTGATGCCGAAGGGACAGTATGAATCCGACATGGCTGCAAACGATCTGCCGAATGTAAAGGTCACTTGCTCGAACTGTCATGGAGATACGCCGCACCGGGGCAAGGTTGGAAAGGTCCTGAATGAACATATTGCAAAAATAGCATGCCAGACATGTCATATACCCGTTGTTTCCGGTATATCATATGAAAATTGGGGGAAACCCGTGTTAGATACTATCCACGGTAAATACAGCGAGCTTTCGAAATATGACAAGATACCTTCGATAAAAGGGATTTATGTGCCGGAGGCACAAATAACAATGGGGCATCCCTCTTACATCTGGAGAGTCGCGAATACAAAGTCTCACGAGGATGTTCAGAGCTGGATGGCATTCCAAATATCGAATATAAAATCACCCGGTGCAAAGATTTACCCGGTACGGGGATTAACACAGGTGATGCTGTTCGACAAAAAGCTCAAAATGTGGCAGGAGCCCGGCATGGGCTTCCTCAAAGACAATCCCCAGATGGCGAACTTCCCGGCCTTGCTTGCTCCCAACAGGGAGGTTTACAACAAGACGGGTGATGTCAAGGCAGCATTGGACGCAGGTATGAAGCCGTTCGAAGCAATGGGCTTTACCTGGAGCGGGGAATGGATGGCAATGCAGGTCCCGGGTACATCCTACGTATCGGTGAATCATGCGATAAAGAAGATCGGCCTTTCCTGTAACAAGTGCCACTCTTCACACAGCGTCATGGATTTCAAGGCGCTCGGCTACACACCGGAACAGATCAAGGGGCTTGAAAAGCCGCAATAAGGCTGTACCATCTCCGGAAGCTGACAAACGAAAATCAAAGGGGGCATGAACATCATGCCCCCTTCTTATTTAATCCGAAGGTTGATACTATTGAGCAAATAATGAAGAGATCCTGTCCAGAATAACGTCCGCAAGATCGGATTTGCGCATCAGGGGGAAGTCTTCCGCTGTCCCGTCCCTGTTGATAATCAGCACTTTGTTCGTATCAGCGTCAAACCCGCTGTTCTTCTCGGTAACATTGTTGGCAACGATCATGTCCATGTTCTTTTGTCTGAGCTTTTCCCGCGCGTACTGCTCCACATTCTCTGTTTCGGCGGCAAACCCCACGATTATTCTGTCCTCTTTGTTTTTTGCCACAGCAGACAGGATGTCTTTTGTCCTGTCAAGACTGATGTCAAGATGCTCCGATGTCTTTTTTATCTTTTGCGGGCTCGTTTTTGAGGGGGTAAAATCAGAAACAGCACTCGACATGACAATGCAGTCCGTCTTCTTAAAGAAGCTGTTTATCTTCTCGAACATCTGTTGCGCAGATTCGACCTCTATAAAATGAACGCCGTACGGCGGTCTTATGTTTACCTTCCCTGAAACAAGCGTTACCTCGGCCCCTCTCATCCGTGCAGCCTTGGCAATGGCGTATCCCATTTTGCCCGAGGACGGATTGGATATGAACCGGATCGGGTCGAGGTATTCCCGCGTCGGTCCGGCAGATACGAGGATATGTCTGCCTTGAAAATCCTTTTTCGTCAGCAGCAATTCTATCTCTTCGACGATCTGGTCCGGCTCGGCAAGCCTTCCCTTCCCCTCGTACCCGC
>JAKAHI010000251.1 GCA_021815065.1 bacterium
CGAAGATACCATAAAAAAACGCATGACCGGCGAGCTTCACTCGACGTATTATGCGGGAAAGTTTATCAGGAAAGACAAAAAACTTATCGATGTGGAAGTCTACGGCGCACGGATTCTGTACCGGGGGAAGCCTGCCGTTATAGGAACCCTGATAGATGTAACAGAACGCAAAAAGTCAGAGCAGCGGCTTATGGAATCCGAGGAAAAGTTCAGGACCCTGGCAGAGGCATCGATCGTCGGTGTTTATATTTATCAGGACGGGATCTACACCTATATAAATCCCAGGGCTGCAGAGATCATGGGATATACCGTTGAAGAGTCACTCGGTATACTCGGTCCAAAAGATATCGTCGTCCCGGAAGATATACCGTTTCTGGAAATCGAGATCCAAAAGCGTCTTTCCGGCGAAGTTTTGTCCAGGCATTATGAGGTGAGGGCGATAAGAAAGGACAAAAAACGCATTTACTGCGATGTGTATGATGCGAGGATTACCTATCAGGGCAGGCCGGCGATCATGGGGAGTTTCGTCGATGTCACAACGAGGAAGGAGGCAGAAGAAGACCTGAAGGAATCAGAACAAAAATTCAGGATGCTTACCGAGACATCCCTTGTCGGTGTTTATGTGTTGCAGGACAATGTTTTCAAGTATGTTAACCCGGTGGCAGCAAAGATGTTCGGCTATTCCGTAGGCGAAGTGATCGATAAGCTCGGTCCTTCGATGGTGGTTATGCCGGAAGACCTGCCCGTTGTTCAGGAGAACATACGAAAGCGGATATCCGGAGAGATCGAAACGAAACATTACGAATTCAGAGGGATAACAAAAGATAAACGGAACGTTGATATCGAAATATACGGCTCAAGGATCCTGTATCATGGACGTCCCGCGATCGTCGGAAGTATTATCGACATAACCGAGCGAAACCGTGCAATCAGGGAAAAGGAAAAGATACAGGCACAGGTCTTTCAATTACAAAAAATGGAGGCAATCGGCATTATGACGAGCGGTGTTGCCCACGATCTGAACAATATACTCACCGTGGTCCAGGGACACGCGGAACTCGGTATATTGAGGCTCAATGAAAAACAAACCGTACGGCATGATCTGGAAGAGATCCTCGATGCTACAATAAAAGGTACAAGCCTTACCCATCAACTTCTCCTGTTTGGGCGAAAGAGCCCTCTGGAACTTGTTCCGGTCGATATCAATGCTATAATGAACAATTTACAGAAAATGCTGAAACGGCTTATCGGTAAAAATATGTCGATATCGCTCGAACTCGCCGAGGACATCTGGATGATTAAGGCTGATGCCGGGAATATACAGCAGGTTATCATGAATCTGGTAATCAATGCGAGTGATGCTATCACCGGCGAAGGTACTATTACAGTCAGGACGGAAAATAGTGTTGTCGATGACAAAAACAGCACGGATATGCCGGAGTCGCATCCGGGCAACTATGTATGTCTTACGGTAACCGATACGGGAACAGGCATTGACCAGCAAATTATTCATCGTATCTTCGAGCCCTTTTTTACGACAAAGGACAAGGAGAAGGGGACGGGCCTCGGATTGTCCGTGGTTTATGGTATTGCAAAACAACATAATGGATGGGTAAATGTTTACAGTACCTATGGTAAAGGGACTACATTCAAGGTGTATTTCCCCGCTGTTTTAAATATTCAGGCCGGAGCAGTGCAGGAACCGGTATCCCTGAAAGAACTGTACGGTAACGGCGAACGGATACTGCTTGTCGAAGATGAAGAGTCCATGCTGAACTTCGTCAAGATCGTTTTGAGCGAGAACGGCTATACGGTATTTTCCGCATCCAGTGCGCAGGAGGCCGTGAAAATATTCAAGCAGGAGAACTACAATTTTCGTCTTATATTCAGCGATGTCGTTCTTCCGGACTCAAGCGGTGTCCGGCTTGCGGAAGAACTGCTCTACTATAAACCGGAACTCCTTTGCTTACTCACAAGCGGCTATACGGACGAGAAGTCCCAATGGGCTTTGATTCAGGAAAAAGGATATCCTTTTCTTCAAAAGCCCTATACGCTGTACGATTTATTCAAGACCATCAAAGATGTCTTAAGCACCCGGTTAGACTTGAAATAACAGCGATTCCTTGAACAATTCAGGCATGGATACAGTCGAACAAATCATAAAAGACACCATACGGCACAGCGGTCCCCTGCCATTCGAACGGTTTATGGATATGGCACTCTATTATCCGTCTCTCGGTTATTACACATCGGGCAGGCAAAGGCTTGGAGCAGAAGGGGACTATTATACTGCCCCGTATGCATCGTCGGTGATGAGCATGTTGATTGCGCGCCAGATCTCGCAGTTCTTTGAACTCCTCGGGAAACCGTCTCCTTTTTTTGTTGTAGAGATCGGCGGAGGAACCGGCAAAATGGCGGATGACATCGTAGAGTCTTTGCTGAGATGGCATAGGGATTGTTATGATGCTTTACGGTACCTATTGATAGAAAAGCATCCTGTGTCAGGTGTCGAACACGCTGAGAAGATAGAAATCCATGAGACGCTGTCCGGCATAAAGCCTTTTACCGGATGCATTGTTTCGAATGAGCTCTTTGATGCCCTGCCGGTACATTTGGTTGCCATGAAAGACAGGCTGTACGAAGTCTACGTGGATCTTGAAGACGATCGTTTTGAAGAGGTTCTTATGCCGGCTTCAGGGGATCTCGTCAGCCATTTTGATTTTATAGGCGTTCAGCCGGTGGAAGGTATGTGGACAGAGGTTAATCTCCGGGCAAAGGACATGCTCAAGGCCATGGCGGATGTTCTCCTGAACGGATATATTATGACGGTTGATTACGGTTACGCTGCATCTGAATATTATGACCCCCAGAAAAAAAACGGCACCCTGGTTTGTTATCACAATCATACCATTGATGATAATCCGTATGAATTTGTAGGAGAAAAGGACATAACAAGCCATGTTAACTTTACAAGCCTTGCACTGTGGGGCAGGGAACTCTCGCTTGATACAGCCGGTTATGTCAGACAGAGGGACTTTGTACTGTCCATGGGATATGATGAGCTCCTTGCGAAGATCAAGGCCATCGTAAATGACCCGGTCGACTATTACCGGCTTACCTCCGCATCGAAGTTTCTGGTCATGCCCGGTGCAATGGGTGATGTATTCAAGGTATTGCTGCAATACAAAGGCAATGCAGTACTCCCTGTTCCCAGGGGATTTACCTGTAAGAACAACATCATTTAGGACATCAGCCG
>JAKAHI010000252.1 GCA_021815065.1 bacterium
TATATCGATAGCCTCAGGAAGCTCAACCTGAAAGTCTACATGTTCGGGAAGAGGATCGAAAATGTCGTCGATAATCCGATCATCAGGCCCTCGCTCAATGCCGTTACCATGACGTACTCCATGGCATTGAATCCCGAGTATGCGGACATCATGACCGCAACCTCCCACCTTACCGGTAAGAAGATCAACCGCTTCACGCACATTCATCAGAGTGTCGATGACCTCATAAAAAAGAGCAAGATGGGAAGGCTTATGGGGAACCGTACGGGCTGTTGTTTTCAGAGATGCGTGGGCATGGATGCTCTGAACGCCCTCTCCATAGTTACCTATGATATCGACGCCAGGCATGGAACCGCATACAATAAAAGATTTCTGAAGTATCTGGAATACGTTCAGGACAACGACCTCGTATGTGACGGTGCGATGACCGATCCCAAAGGAGACCGGTCGCTTCCCCCGCATAAACAGGACGATCCCGACCTTTATCTCAGGGTTGTCGAAGAACGGAAGGACGGAATCGTCGTGCGCGGTGCAAAGGCACACCAGACCGGCGCGGTGAATTCCCACGAGGTGATTGTCATGCCGACGATCACCATGCGGGAAGAGGACAGGGACTACGCGATCTCGTTTGCCGTACCGAGTGACACCGGAGGCATTACGTATATTATGGGGCGTCAGGCGAGCGACACAAGAAAGCTTGAACGCGGCAAGATGGATCAGGGGAATGTCTCTTTCGGAGGACATGAGGCGCTCATGGTATTCGACGATGTGTTCGTTCCGTGGGACCGCGTGTTCATGTACAGGGAATATGAGTTTTCAGGCCGGCTGGTAGAACAGTTCGCCTCATATCACCGGCAGAGTTATGCGTGCAAGGTCGGTGTCGGCGATGTGCTGATCGGTGCAGTTCAGACTATTTCGGAATACAACGGCACGGACAAGGCCTCGCACGTCAAGGATAAAATCGTGGAGATGAACCACCTGAACGAGACCCTGTACTGCGGATGTATTGCATGCGCAGCAGAGGGGCACCGGGAAAACAGCGGAACGTTCAGTGTGGATGCGCTGCTCGCAAATGTCCACAAGCAGAATGTGACGCGGTTCCCCTACGAGATTGCGCGGCTCGCGCAGGACGTCGCCGGAGGTCTTGTCGTGACCTTGCCGTCCGAAGACGACTTTCGATCGGAAGAGACCGGCAGGTGGTTGAAGAAATATTTTGCGGGGAAAGGCACTTTTTCCGCAGAAAACAGGATGCGCATCTTCAGATTGATCGAAAACCTTACGCTCGGTACCGCCGCAGTCGGATACCTGACCGAGTCGATGCACGGAGCCGGGTCACCGCAGGCACAGAGAATCATGATATCCCGTCTGGTCAACATGAAAGAAAAGCAGAGTTGTGCAAAAAAACTGTGCGGCATAAAGGACGATGAATAACCCTTGGCAATGAAGCAAATACTAAAGGACCTTATGGGAAGAGTAAAATCGGCGTGGCTCTGGCTTGAACGGAGGTTTTACAACCTGCCGCTCAAGTTCAAGCTTACCCTGGCGATGCTTATGATCATGGTCCTCATGGTCGGGCTGCTCTCGTTTCTCCATTACAACAGCGAGAACATGCTGCTGCGCAACATCATGGACGACACCCTCGAACTTTCATCTGCCATTCAGATCGGGGTACAGCAGTTGACCATGGGTACGGGCAAGACGGACGAGGCGCGGCTGCAGTCTTACATAAAAAGCCTCAAGGAAAAAGGTGTTAAAGAAATATCCATCGTCAACAACGAAAATCAGATCATTGCAAGCTCAAATCCGAAACACCGGGGCAAGGTGATATCCATCATTCATCCGAAGAGGGAATTTATGATAACCGCGAATCTCGGAGAGGTACACGATACGCTGCCGCAGAAATCGTATAACATCATTGTCCCTATCATTGTCGGTAATGTCCAGCTGGGGTACGCCCATATCGTCATGCATCTCGACGATATCCAGCAGATGCTGGAATCGACATTTTATGAAAGGATCCTTGTTACCATAATCATTCTCAGCCTGGGTATCGTTGCGATCATGTACCTTTCCAACAGATATACGAGGCCAATATACAACGTTATCGAAGCGGAAAAGATGGTTTCCGACGGCGACCTTTCTGTCCGGCTGATTGAAGACCGCAACGATGAGATCGGCACGCTGAACAAGGGTTTTAACAACATGGTGAGGAACTTGTCCGAAAAGAAAGAGCTCGAGGACAAGCTGCACAAGGCAGAGGAACTTTCAAGACTCGGACAGCTCTCGGCCGGGCTTGCCCATGAGATTAAGAACCCCTTAAACCTTATCAATCTGAGTATCGATCACCTGAAGACAAGGGCCGCTGTGCTTGATAAAAAGACGAAAGATGAATTCTTGAATACCATGGACACTATCAAGGCAGAGTTATACCGCCTGAACAGGCTCACAGAACAATTTCTGAACCACGGAAGAACAATAATAGAGAATAAGGAAATAACCGGTGTCAACGTGCTCCTTGAACAATTGACCGAACTGGTAAAAAATAAAGCTGAGTCCCAGGGTATAAAAATCAACCTGATAATGCCTGATGCGCGGGTATATGTGTCGGGTGAGGCAGAGCAGCTCAAAACTGCATTCCTCAATATTATATTAAACGCCATAGATGCAATGCCGTACGGCGGCACACTGGACATCAAGCTCTCCGCGGATGGCAGCGAATGCAGGGTGTCGTTTTACGACAGCGGTCCGGGCATACCGGATGAAATCACCGATAAAATCTTTGAGCCTTTTTTTACAACAAAGGAAACAGGTATCGGGCTTGGCCTTGCCATCAGTAAAGATGTCGTTTCCCAGCACAGCGGAAATATTACGGTTGCAACAACAAAGGATCACGGCACTGAATTTACGATCCGGCTGCCGTTGGCGAAATCCGGGGCATTCGATGCAGTATAATATAGTCGTTGTGGACGATGAAATAAGGCAGGCCGAGATTATCGTAAAAATACTCGAGGATCACGGATACAGGGTAAAGGGTACGAGCAGGCCGCACGAGGTCGTCGATATCGCACGGAGCAATTCCCTGGATCTGGTTATCACGGATCAGGCGATGCCGGGCATGGACGGTATAAAGCTGCTGGAGACGCTTTCTTCGATGCAGGATCCCCCGCTTGTTATCATACTGACCGGCTATGGGACCATATCAAAGGCTGTCGAAGCG
>JAKAHI010000253.1 GCA_021815065.1 bacterium
CGGAATTAACCTGTTTCCGATCCATAGCAAAAGTCCTCGCGGTCTGATATGTTCATTTTTATGAAAAACCAACACTTTAAGGAAAAACCAGAGCCGATTGAGAGGTTTGAGAAGAAGCGGGATCCTTTTGTCAGGTGTGCAGTTCAAAGTCCGGTTCTTTCCAGTCCCCGATTTTCTCTTGGATTATATGCAGGAAAATGATTTTGACCGTATCAGTATGACTGCCCGGTTCGTCTCTTACTGGAGACAGTATACGGACATACCCTTTGCGCAGGACGTTGCCGGATATATTCATGCCAAAGAGGTTATAGAGGCCTTTCTCGATGAGTACCACATAGCCCCCGCGGAGATAAGCTGGTATGCGCCGCTTTTCGAAGTCCGCTATAAAAGCATTGTAGAGGCCATACGAAGAAAAGGTATCCGGCAGGTCATTGAACTGGCGAGCGGCCTTTCTTTGCGCGGGCTTGCCATGACCCGCGACCCTGCCGTTACCTATATCGAAACAGACCTTGAAAGTCTGACAAAGGAAAAGGCCGCACTTGTTTCTGTATTGAGACAAAAATATGCCCTTGCTGATTACGGCAATTTCCATCTGTCTCCGGCGAATGCGCTTGACAGAAAGCAGGTCCTTTCTGCAGCCGGGCATTTTCACAAAGGCGGTCCTGTAGCCGTTGTCAGCGAGGGGCTGTTCCCGTATCTGACGAGACAGGAGATGGAAACGGTCGTACGGAATATCAGAGACTTACTGCAGATGTTCGGCGGTGTCTGGATCACGCCGGATTTTTTGTTAAAGACAGACAGTACCAGAGCGCTTGCCAGCCGCCGCAAGGTGGGAAAGGCGATTGTAAAGCTTACCGGACGCCGGCTCCATGAGACCATGTTCGAAGACGAAGTACAACTGCAAGCATATTTTGATGCAGCGGAACTGCGCGTGGAAGTACTGAATCAGGTCGAACTGACACAGCACGTGGTTTCGCCCGGAGTTCTGAAACTGCCTGCCAGCATCATTGAAAGCGCAAAACCAAGACTTCACCTCTGGCTCTTGACCCCTATGTCCCTTAACCATAGACTCTTCATGGTGCCAAAGCGCCGCTTACAGAGATAGGGGACTGGAGCAATTGCGTTTCACGAGTACACATGATATAAATAATCGAGGACTGAAAAATGGACAAACAGACAATTTTTCTCCGCGCGTTTCTTGTACAGACTTTGATTATCACGGCATTATTCTCAGCCGGCTGCTCGCCCACCGCTTCCGGCCCCTCTTACACACCGACATCGATCTACTTCAACCCGCAGGGCACGGGGTTCTATGACATGCCTTTTCCCAGTGATTTCGAAACAGACAAACAGGGACACCCGCTGCTTACCGGGTTCCCCAATCCATTTAATGTGCCGCTTTTGAATCAATATCTTGAAACTGCAAGGACCGAGGTCGTGGGATTCGGGACAAACGCACCCATGTATCTTCACTTTACCGGCTCATCAATATCGTTATCAACATTGCCGCAAACAGCGTCTGACAGCATTACCACAGGCTCCTCTCTGTATCTTGCTGACATTGACCCTGCTTCATCCCGCTATGGATCGCTTGTTCCTGTTCTATGGTATTACGAGCTGACAGGCACCGACTACATGCCGCCCGGCACGCTTGCCGTCTCGCCTTTGTACGGGTTTCCTTTATCGGGTGCGACAAAATACGCTCTCGTACTGACAAACGCAGTCAAAGACATCAACAATCGCCCGATCGCAATGCCCGGACTTATGCGCCAGGCGTTACTCAGTAATTCAAGCACGGATCCGGTACTTTCAAAGCTCATCGCTGTTTACAGACCTTTGTATGATTATTTGAAGCAGCGAAAGATAAATGCGGATACGATCGGCGCTGCGACCGTATTTACAACGCAGGATCCCACAAAGGACGTGCGTACGATAAAGGGCTTCGTTTCAACACTATCGGGTCTCGGCGTCTTAACCATAGACAGCTACCCAGAATGGGAACCGGTTACAAACAGCTACGTATTCGGCGGCACGTACACATCGCCGAACTTCCAGTTCGGTGCTCCGCCGTATGCGACAACAGGCGGAAATTTCAGCTTTGATACAAACGGTACCCCTATTATTCAGAGATGGGAGAGCCTTGATTTCAGTTTAACGGTCCCGTACGGTACACAGCCGCCTAACGGATGGCCCATTGCGATCTATGCGCACGGCACGGGCGGCAGTCACATGAGTCTTATTGTAGAGAGCGGCGGTGTGGGAGGCGTGCTTGCGAGCAAGGGTATTGCAGGCATCTGCATCGACCAGCCTTTGCACGGCAACAGGGTCAACCCGCCGTTATCATCCGGCGATCTTGATCTGTACTCATTTAATTTCTTTAATCCCGATGAAGGCCGGACGAACTTCAGACAGTCGGCCGTCGATTCCTTTGTACTTACGAGGCTTATCAGGACGGGCGGGTTATCCGTGCCAGCTTCTGTATCACCGACCCTTAATACCATCACCTTTGATACAAACAATATTATCTTTGTGGGTCATTCGCAGGGAGGGATAACAGGCACGCTCTATGCTGCATTTGAGCCTGACATAAAAGGTGCTGTGCTTTCCGGCGATGGTGGAGACTTGTCCTTGACAATTTTATACAGAGAGTCGCCCAATATTGCACAGCCGTTTCAACTGCTCCTGGGGATGCCTCTTACACAGCCACTTACGACCTTTAATCCGGTACTGGGGCTTGTCCAGCTCCTTGTAGAGGCAACCGATCCTATCAACTATGGACCGTACCTTATCAACCCATACAACGATTCCGGTACGCCAAAAAACATTATTCTTACGGAAGGGCTGCTTGATCCTTATACCCCCTCTGTAACGGCAGAAGCGCTTGCAGTTGCATCGGGCATTCCGTTGATCGAGCCTGTAGCCCATCCTGTCGAAGGTTACACAATCATCGGACTCCCGGCTTTTACACCACCTGTAAGCAATGATGTAACATCCTCAAATGGAACACGGGTCACGGCAGGACTCCTGCAATTCCCATTCGACGACCACTTTGTCATATTCACGGACACAACAGCCCAATACAAGTACTCGGGCTTCCTGCAATCACTCGTTTATTCGGGTACGGCGATAATACCGTAACCTCTGAATAATCAGGAGAACACCGGGTCAGTTGGTCCCGGACTTACGCCGGGAGATCTCCGCGGGATCGGTAGCACT
>JAKAHI010000254.1 GCA_021815065.1 bacterium
TAAAGATTCGCCCCGGCAAAGGCATTCACCTTATACTCGACCGGCGCGCTGCAAACATAGGCATTGTGATAAAGGCCATAGACGGCAGACAGGTGTTCATGATGCCGCATGACAATACGTTTATCATTGGAACGACCGACGATGATTATTACGGCGATCTCAACAACCTCTGGGCAACACACGATGAGATTGAATACCTGCTTCAGGCGGCGGAGCACTATTTCCCCCGCATCAGGGAATACAGGATCATGCGCGTGATGGTCGGTGTACGGCCGACGCTGTACGCGTGGGGCAAGAACGAGGATGCGCTCTACCGGGAACACAGGATAGTCGACCATGAAGCAGAGGACGGCGTAAAAGGCTTTCTGACCATAGCCGGCGGCAAGCTCGCGAGCTACAGGCTCATGTCCGAAGAAGCAACGGATGTTATCTGCAAAAAGCTCGGCTGTAAGAGCACCTGTAAAACACATACAGAACCCCTGCCCGGGGGGCACTTTATCCCGGATGTAAAAAAACTTGCACAGCAGTACGGCCTTGATCCGTACGTCGTTTCAAGAATATCCTACCGGCATGGTTCCAAGACAGAGGAGATTCTGAAGTTGACGCAAGATGAACCGTCCAACGGAAATATCGTATGCGAGTGCGAACCCGTCATAGAGGCGGAAATCAGGTATGCCATACGCAACGAATGGGCAAGAACCATTCCGGACCTCAGACGCAGGACAAGACTCGGGACAGGATCCTGCCAGGGCAGGAGATGCACGGTGCGTGCTGCTTATATCCTCGGCGAAGAACTCGGTCTTGATGCGGATGGAATAAAGAAAATGATACAGGGGTTTATAAAAGAACGATGGAAAGGCAAGGCTCCGATACTGACCGACAAGCAGCTTGCGGAAGAAGAGCTGAATCTGTCGACCCATATTCTGTCGGACAGCTTAAACGTTATTATCGAGAAGTAAACTATGGACTATGATGTAATTGTTATAGGGAGCGGCATTGCAGGCACACTTGCCGCCATCAACGCGGCAAAGACAAAGAAGGTTGCCGTCGTCAGGAAGGGGTTCGGCGCTACCGCACTGTCCTCGGGAGCTTTTGATATTGCAAGCAGGGCCGGTAAACGGGGCAGGCCGTTCAAGGGCTTTGTGAACCTGACGGAAGCCATTGGCAATATACTCGAAAACGAGCAATACCATCCGTATTCCCTTCTGTCCATGGCATTCAGCGGCGACCGTTTTAACGAATTTACGAGCATGATGAAAACCATAGGCGATCAGTTCTTCAATGAACTTGCAAGCGCCGGTGTACGGTACGAGGGGTCATGGGAAAACAACGTGATCATCCCAAACCAGCACGGCACGTTCAAGGTCACTTCGTTCTGCCAGTCGTCCATGACATCCGGCAACCTGGCAAAACTGATGGGGCGGTCCGTGCTCTTTTTAGGTTTCGAAAAAACAGCCATCCACAATAAGACCCGGGCAGAATTCTTATCCAAAATTCTCACGAAGTATGGCTTTGCATCATTTAAAAATATCAGCTATGCCAACCTTAATCTGCACGCACACGGCATCAAATGCAATGAGCATGATTTCATATCGCTTGCGGCAATGATGGATAACCCCGAACAGGCAAAGAAGATACTAACCATCATACAACAATCCCTGGAAGCCATGGAATACGATCATGCCTTTTTGCCTCCCATAATGGGTATTTCAAACTACGGCGACGTTGCAAAAATGTTTGCCGATTATTTTGGAGAACGCGTTTCTGAATTTTTATCGCCCCCGTCATCCGCACCCGGGCTCAGACTCCAGTACGCACTGGATAAGCTGCTTGTCAGGCACGGGGTTAAAATCATAGACGGACAGGTAAGCAGCGATAATCCTTCGGATACGATAAAAACAATAACTTTATCACGAAAAGACGGAAGCTCCGTATCGTTATCAGCCGGCAGCTTCGTACTCGCAACGGGCAAGTTTATAACCGGGGGCATTGTGAATACCAAGGCATGGCAGGAGGCTGTGTTTGGACTGCCCGTTTTTATAGGGGCACAGCCGGTACAAGATGCGTTCCCCATGAACTATCTCACCGACGATCCTTTTGATGAACAGATACTTTTCTCCCTGGGGTTAAAAACGGATGAAAGCTTAAGGCCGGTGGATGCGGATAACAGGGTCGTTTATAGAAACCTCTATGCCGCAGGTTCCGTATTGTCCGGTTATAACTATATCTATGACAAAACGGGTATGGGCACTGCCATGATAACCGGGGCAAAAGCAGGTATATTTTCGGCAGGGTAATCTATGGGTAAAAAAGACATTCTTGCACTCTTAAACCTCGCATACAGATTGATGGTACACATCCTCAAGAAGCCCTTTCAATGGCTAACGGGGTATAAGGGCTACGATCTGTTCGTGAACCAGTACAAGGGACTCGCCCCCGTCAGCAAGGAAACAAGGGCGTCCTATCCATCTTTATCGTGGTGTATAGACTGCGGTATCTGCATAGCCGAGTGCAAAGGGATAAAACACGAAGTCCCTCCGGTATACCTTTATGTCAGCTATTCAAGATTATTACCCGAACTTTTCCATTCGGATTCATTGCTCAAAGCCTGTGCAGAGTGCGACACCTGTCTTGTCCATTGTCCGACAGGGCTGCAGATGAAAGAACTGATACTTCTGTACAGGGACATGATGCGTTGAGAAGTCGGGAACGGTGGATAAACACATTTCTTGAGAAAGCCGTTCCGGGTAACAGCGTCCGCATTTTAAAAGACGGTACCGCTGCATTTACCGCAATGTACGAAGCCATGGAACGTGCGCAAGAATCGATCAACCTCGAATTCTACAAGATAGCCAGCGACAATACGGGCTGGGAATTTGCACACCGCCTTGCGGAAAAGGGAAGGCAGGGGTGTACGGTATGTATGATCTATGACGCCATAGGTTCCCTTGAAACAGGTGACGGTTTTTTTGATTACCTGAGGGAAAACCGGGTAAAGCTGCTGGAGTTTAACCCCTACACGCCGTTTTTGACAAAGCATTGGGGCTGGTTTCACAGGGACCACAGAAAGATGCTCGTCGTCGACGGCAGGATCGGTTTTATCGGAGGCATCAACCTTACGGATGAGTATACGGATTCTTACGGAAATGCCGTTTCGTGGAGGGACACGGACATAGCGGTTGAAGGACCGGCAG
>JAKAHI010000255.1 GCA_021815065.1 bacterium
GGGATTTGCCCTGGACAACGTCATAAAGATACACCTTGACGACGGCATTGCCGTTGTCGACCGTGTACGCAATCTTGACGAGTCCTTCTGCTCCTATGTCCGTCCAATCACTGAGATTGAACTGCCCGAGCAATAATCCCCCTTTTTTTTCTATGAATGAGGCGGGGTTCAAAACTGCGAAATATCCCGATGTGTCAAGGGCATTGGTTATTGTATCGTACAGCAATTGAACTTCATTCAGGTTGGAACCCGGCCCTGCAATGGGCATGGTAACGGCAATGGGCAGCCTTGTTATGGTGGGAGCATTTATATCTATATACATCTTTGCATATGCGCTCCGGACACCGAATACCGACAATGCAATGATGATAAACGTTATAATTCTCTGTTTCATTTACATCCTTCCTTACAGCTAAATTTTATGCCTATATTTATATTCTTTTGCAGCCAGCTTGGAGGAAAAGGCGGTAAAGGAGATGCCCTTTTTATAGCACGAAGAGCGGTCTGATCAAAGTAAATGTTTCCCGAGCTTTTCTCTACGTCCAGGTCCGTAATGGTACCGTTGCTCTGTATCGTTACGTCTACCACCGTTTCATAGCCATAACTTGCAGCGGCCATGCTCGAGGGGACGAGCCACGCATCATGTATCCTCTGCCATATCAGGGAATAGTACTCATCTGCTGCATGACCGGACGGCATTCCCTTGCCGCTGCCCTGGTTACCGGCAGATGATTCCGAATGTGTGGCAGCAGGAGCATTTTCACCTTTGAGGGCCTCCTGTATCGCCTGCAGCATTTGCTGCCTTTTCAACTCGCTGTTGACGTGCTTGATAGCGGAGAGAAGCTCGCTTGTACTCGGTGCTTTTTTTTCGATGGGCAATATCATGCGCGGCGCGGGCTTTGGGACTGCGGCGTGAATCTGAGGAGGGGTTTTCACAGCCTCCGCAGCAGGTGGATTACCGCCGGCTTCCGAAGCCGATGAAACGAGATTGACCTTGTATACCGGGGTATAATCTATCGATCGCGAAGGCAGCAGATGACCATACATCAGGGCAAACAGAAACAGCAGATGAATACCTGCCGAGAATGCAATAATCCTGTAAAAGGAGATACCTTGATGGATGAAATCATTCTTCATCGCGCATGTAAAGGTTCTGTCACCATGCCGAGTTCCTGAATACCAGCTGCTTTTATCTCTGACATAACCCTCACAACAAATCCATAGGGAACATCTTTATCCGCTTTGAGAAATACCTGCTTGTTTTTCTTATATGCCTGAAGAGCCTTTAAGGTCGCCCCGAGTTCGTCAATCGTATACGGATTTTTATTTATGTATATTATTTGATCTTTTGTAATGGTTATCATGAGCTTTTGTTCCTCGGACTTGATACTCTGGGCACGCGCTTGCGGCAGGTTGACCTTTATTCCCTGCTGAAGCATCGGGGCAGTCACCATGAAAATGATGAGCAATACCAGCATTACATCCACAAGCGGGGTGACGTTTATTTCCGAAAATGATCTTCTGTTGTTACTGCTTAAAGCCATTGGCGCTAATATACCTCTCGAACATGTTCAGCATTTCTATGATAAAAGCATCCATATCATCCATAAAAACCTTTATGCGCCGTTCAAAATAGTTATACGCGAGGACTGCCGGTATTGCCGCAAAAAGTCCCATTGCAGTGGTAATAAGCGCTTCCGATATGCCGGGAGCGACGATCGCGAGACTTGCAGATTCCGTTATACCGATACTCCTGAATGCCGTCATAATTCCCCAGACCGTTCCGAACAACCCTATGAATGGCGAAGCACTCCCTGTCGATGCAAGAAACGACAGCAGATCTTCGAGTTTGTTGACTTCAACAAGGGTCACCTTCCTCATGGCTCTTTCTATAATATCGAGACTCACCGGTGAATCCTCATCCTGTTCGGACTTTGCCCCTCTTTTCCTCATCGCCGTTTTGTAACCGACATCGAAAATGGATTTCAGGTAAGATGCGGGCATGGACCTCGTCTCTTCATAAGCATCGTTCAATGTCTTCCCGCCTATGAAAGCATCCATAAACTGATCCGCAGCCCGGGAGACCTTCTTATAGGAAATATATTTAAAAATAATGATCGCCCAACTGAGAATAGACATGATAAGCAGGATTATGAGGACAGCTTTAGCTACGGGTCCCGCAGCAAGTATCATCGAGCCTATGGAGCCTGTTCCGTTTTGACTTACGACAGATAAACTTACAATACTTATTAAATTGTTCATTTTCCTCTTTATGGATTATTCTAAAAATATCCCCCGCCTGCTGCGGGGGATATTTATCATCGAATTCTTTCCCGGATAATTACTGAACGATATGCAGTTCGGCCCTTCTGTTCATTGCCCATGCCTTCTCGTTATTGGCAGAATCAATAGGATCTGATTTGCCGTAACTGATTGTGGACAATCTGTCCGGGGCTACACCGAGTGTAACAAGATAGTCCTTGGCTGATTTTGCCCTTTTTTCGCCAAGCGCAAGGTTGTACTCAACCGAGCCTCTGTCATCACAGTAACCAGCTACCTGAACCTTCACGTTCGGATTTTCGCTCAATACCTTTGCGTCACCCTCGAGTACCGTCTTTGCATCAGGCCTGATATTGTATTTGTTAAAATCAAAGTGGACCATCAAAAGTTCTTTTTGAATTTCTGCTATTGTTTTCTCTACCGCCTGCTGAGCCTGCGCAGTTACCGCTGGTTCCGTCGCCTGTGATGTCTGTGGTGCCGTCTGTGCCGCCTGTGGTTTTTCTTCCGGTTTTACCGTTTCTTTGTTTGCACAACCCGCTACCGTAAAACCTGCAATAGCGAGCATACTTAAAATCACTGTTATTTTCTTCATTCTTGCCTCCTTTTTTTGTTTTAAATCTAAAACACAAATCGTAATAAGTCAAATGTTCACTATACTTTTTTTTACTCCAGTTTAAACCATTCCACACTGTCCCGTAAATAGGCCAGCGTGTCTTTCAATTTCGTCAGTAATATCTCTGTCTGTTTGATGGTAGAGACGTTTTCCTCAATGTTCTTCAGGCTGTTATCTATAGTATCCACGGCTGTTTTGTTTTCCTGCTTCTGGATGCCAAGCGTCTGATTTACATTGGTTATTACATGCATGGTCGTATCGGCATTCTTTGCTATGAGCGGTGTGCTCTTTGT
>JAKAHI010000256.1 GCA_021815065.1 bacterium
CAGCTTCGTGGTTTCCTACAAGAGACTCGAAAAGCATCTGAGCTATACCGGTACCATGCTTTCGGATGCATACTCGATACAGCCGGAGGATTATGGACTCATAAAACAGTTCTTCAACACTGCAGTGATAACCGGGAAAAACCAGGTTGTTGTTTTTGAAAAGCTGAAATTCAGGAAGCACGTGGTAAGACACAGAAGACGGAAATAATACCAGAGGAAAAGGCGGGGCTTTGCCCCGCCCTTTTTCTATAAAATGAATGATACACTGTTAGAAGCATTTTTTCTGATTATCCTCGGGATGCTTGCCCGCGTTTCCGGACTTGTGGAAGAAAAGGACAACCGCATCCTGTCGCGGTTCGTGTTCAACGTTACTCTGCCGTTCCTCGTATTCCTCTCCATGTACCGCCAGCATCCTTCGTTTGTATACCTCAAAATTAGCGTGATCACATGGCTGCTGCTCGGCATCTTTACCGCTATGACTTATTATGCAGGCAGGTATTTCATAAAGGACAAGAAAAGGCTCGGCGTCTTTATCCTGACTGCTGTCGGCGGCAACACGGCATTTCTTGGTTACTCCGTCATCCACAGCCTGACCGGCGATGCCGGTATGCCCTTTGCTGTCGTTTACGACCAGTTCGGGAACGGTTTATTTATTTACACGGTCTTGCTGATCATGATCTCCCATCTGTCCCAGCGTTCCTTATCCTTCAAAACCGTTCTCATGAGCCTGCTGACGCCGCCGTTTATTGCACTGATACTCGGACTTGCGTTCCCTCTGTCCCTGCATCTTCCGGGATACGTGCTCAAATCCCTGGATCTTGTCGGGAACATCACCACACCGCTTATGATGCTCATCGTCGGCATGAATCTTACTAAACCCGTGCACCTGCACTCTTTGCCGCTGCTCGGGGCTTCGGCGTTCATCAAGCTCCTGCTCCTGCCCGCAGCAATGTTCGTGCTTGCTTTGCTCATCAGCATCCCCTCGTTCCCGAAAAACATAACGGTCCTGCAATCGGCAATGCCGTCCATGATGACGAGCGTCATATTCGCGCAGCTCTATGATCTCGATGAATCGCTCGCAGCCCAGATTGTTTTCGGCACGACCTTTGCGAGCTTCTTTACCCTTCCGTTTATCTGGTCATTGCTGAAATAAAACACACTGCATTTTCCGGGTTAATCAGTCTCGCTTATCTCAAGGATCCGGTCGATGCGGAATGTCCGCGTCCCGTTGCGTGTGTGGCAGAACGCCTGCACACCGGTGTAGGTTTTCCCGAGGTATTCCATCTCACCGACAGCGAGGGGCGTTATGAGCCGAACGGACTTTGTGTCGTTGTTCTTCAGGTATACTATCTTGAGTGCCCTTTCCTCCCCGATGGCATTCCGAATAAGCCTTATCTTGTCATCTGCCGGCAGGAGCCTGTCCGATAGCTTATACTGGTACTCCGTTACAAATCTGACCACCCGCCAGTCTATGAAGATGTGCCTTTTCTCTACCGGTTTTTTGAGGATAATGCCCTCAAGACACGTGCACCTGCTCAGTGCCACGTACATCTGCCCGGTAGCAAAGGTGCCTTTGCCGATATCGATGACAACCTTTTCGAAGGTTTTCCCCTGGCTCTTATGTATGGTCATTGCCCATGCAAGCTTTATGGGGTATTGCGTGAATGAGCCGTTGACCTCGGACTCGATCTGCCGTTTCTGTTTATCGTATTGATAGGTGAAAAGCTCCCATTTGTAGGGTGTGACATCGGCAATATCCCCGTTTGTCAGTTCGACGATCACGATGTCCCGGTCGCCGCTCTCCTGTTCTATGGCTGTTATCCTGCCGATACTCCCGTTCACCCATCTGCCGTAGGGATCGTTGTTGAGCAGCATTACCTGTGCGCCGATCTTCAACTGGAGGTTGATCTGCGTCGGCAGCGCGTCCTGTGTAAAGTCGCCCTGGATCTCGCCGTCATAAGAGAGAGTGTCTCCCTGTAATTGCGCAAGGTGCTGCATGTTTATCATGCCGGAAGCCTCGTTGGTGGATGTCAGCCAGACATAAAAATTGTCCGGAACGGTCATGGTGTCCGGATCCACGTCCGGCCGGTATCTGCTGTTCAGAAGCTGGAGTTCTTCACCGGTCACGGAGTTGTTCCGGATTGCATTGAGCAGTGCGATAAACGATTCATCCTTCTGACGGTATATCTTTTCAAGCTCGATAAACTCCATATCGAGCCCGTGCATCACCTCTGCATCGAAGAAGAACGGAGACGCATAATGATCCTTGAATGCCTCTTTTTCCTTGCCGCTGACCACAGGAGGAAGCTGGTAGAGATCCCCGATGAAGATCATCTGTATGCCGCCGAACGGGGAACGCTTGTCCCTCCCGTTCAGCCTTAGGAACTTGTCGATGCAGTCCATGAGGTCTGCGCGCACCATGGACACCTCGTCGATTATGATTGCATCGAGTTCCTTGTAGAGGTCTCCGCCTTGTTTGACTTTTTTAACCGATTGGAGTGCGACATTCGGCTTGAAGCGGAAAAAGGAGTGTATGGTCTGCCCCTTGACGTTCAAGGCAGCGACACCCGTCGGGGCGAGAACCACCAATTCTTTTTTCGTGGTGCTGCGGAAATAATCAAGGAGTGTGGACTTGCCGGTGCCCGCCCTGCCGGTGATGAACGCGTGATGGTCCGTACCTTCCATGACCTCCAGGGCTTTTTTAAACTGCTCGTTTATATCGATATTTTTTTTATTCATAAAATATTTTCATCATCAGGATTTTTTAGGTGCTTATCGACCGCGGCTCTATAAGAAGCTTGACCCCGTTTATTATCCGGGCTGTTTTTTCAGCCGGCAGACTGCCTGCCTTTTCGACAAGGAATGCTTTGTCAACCGTTATTATCTGGGATATGTTTACCACACTGTCTTTGGGCAAACCGCCTTCGCCCTTCTTTAAAAAGACATTGCCTGGAGCATGTGCGAGTTTTAGGTTTGACGTTATGGTACAAACAACCACGGTATTGATCCTGCTCTTATTAAAAACATTATTTTGAATTACAACAACAGGACGTGTATATCCAGGCTCTGAGCCCTCGGGGATTTCCGCATCAACCCAGAAGACGTCCCCTTGACCTATGAACTCCACTTAATATTTCTCTTTCTTCAACATGCGCATGGAATGATGGTTGTTGAACTTTCTGGC
>JAKAHI010000257.1 GCA_021815065.1 bacterium
CGCTGTTCGATTTCGACAGTTTTGATATGACACCCGATGAATACGCAAAAGAAATCTTCTATTTTATGATCGAGAACAGGGTAATCAAGCTGGATTAATCCGGAACCGCTTCTTTGATGATCCGTTCAATCGAATGGATATTGCTTTGTATGCCGTACTGTTTTTCTGCCTTTATCCGTGCCTTTTTCCCCATCGATTCCCTCAATGCGGGATCACCCGCGGCCTTTTGCAACGCCCGGACCAGGGCATCCCGGCTGCCCGCGCGGTAGAGAATTCCGTCTATGCCGTCTTCGATAAGCTCGACAGGTCCGCCTTTGTCCGGTGCGATAACTACCTTGCCTGCTGCCATACCCTCCATAACGACCTGTCCGAGTCCCTCGGTTATGACGGTGCTGACAACAATGATGTCACTGCCGGTCATAAAATCGTCAACATCATTCCTGAAGCCGGTAAACGTCAGGATCTCCTGCATACCGTATCCAGCTGCCCTGTCCTGCAAACCCTGCATAAATTGTTCGTTCCCTTTGAATATGCTGCCGATGATAAGGAATCTCAAATTACCGTCAGATTTTATACACTCATGCGCGGCATCGATGAAAAGCTCCTGGCCCTTAATCGGGCTTACCCTCCCGATATTTGAAACAATGGTCCGGCTCTGTTGCTTCCATTCCGACAGTCCGGCGGGGATTTTCCCTGTCGTGCCGGTGAACCTTTCGAGCGCAATACCGTCGTAGACGACCGCTGTCTTTCCGGAACAACTTTTCTGTACGAATGCAGCGACAGCATTACTGATGGCAATGATTTTCCGTGAAAACAGGCAGAGGAATGATCTGTAGAAAGGGGCGAGCCCCGGATAACTGTCATAAAGCTCCCGCATGTGGCAGATATGCGGCCTGCGTGTCAGGAATGCAGCCAGAGGCGCGCCCACGATTACGCTGGTGTTTGAATAGACAACCGTGCTGCCTTCTTTCCGTATGATACGGGCGAGCCTGAAAATAACCGCCGGCAGCATGAGCAGGTAGGGCAGAAGCTTTAAGCTGCGGAAGATACCTTTTCTCAATACCCAGGGGTCTGTTATGTATACGGTGACGCCGAGAGCCCGCAACTTTCCGGTGAGCCCTCCCTCAAAAGGAAGTACGATAACCGGTGTAAACCGGGTCTTGTCGATCCTTTTTACCAGTTCATAGAGACACCGGTCGGAACCGTACATCTCCGACGATGAATGGACGAACAGGACCTTTATGGGGTTGTGTGCAGGGGTACTGATGTTACGGCTCCTGCTGCGCCCGTATCGTGCATTTTATGTCTTTGACAAAGGGCAGCTCTTTTTTCGTGTTTATGTTCTTCAAGAGGATTGACTTGTTATAGAGTATCTCCTGCAGTGCCGTGCTGTTTTTGACAAAAACAAAGAGCACGTCGTTGCGTATATACGCAGGCTCGGACAGGGCGGACAGGCGTTTCCCTGCCAGGGCTTCCCATTGTTCTAGAAGCTTTACCCCTTCCATACCGTGCTTGAGCTTTGTACCGGTCAACTCCGATAGTATATCTTTGATATCTTCCATAGGGTGCAGCCTACAGGACGAGGTCCTGTTTGAGGATGATGCGCGCCTGCAAGCGTACGATATCGGAAAGCCTGCTGTCATTGATTATCTTCGACAGGTCGGCGCTGAAGAGCTCCGGGAGTATGCCGAGTGTTATGTCCGCCGGCGTATAGGGGTTCATGGCGAGGGAACATTGTATCCGGTATCTGTATTTCCACCGCTGGCTGCTGTAAACGGTCCTTAAAATCTCTTCCGTGTTCGGCCGCCGCGAAACTATCTTGATGATGTCTGTTTCCGTTATCCTCGGGTTGCTCAGCAAAACGTTGATGACAGAGGGTTCCTGATCGTAGAGCAGCTTTTCTATGGTATCCCTGTTGTGCGATTTCGACATTGTCTTCCTGAGACCGATCGGCAGACCGTCTATCTTCGGATCCTGCAGGGGTTCGTCTACCTCTTTCTTTGCCGTCATGGACCTGTTTTCCAGCATGAAAACCGAAAACTCTTTATATCCCTTTGCCGCCGCGACCCGCATGAGCTCATACATACCATTTTGCCCGAGGGCTTGCTTGAGCAGTATCTTGCTGGTGAACATACTGTTCAATTCAAGATATTTTTTCTCTTTTTTATATGCCCTGCTTATAACGTACATGATAACATCGGCGAGGGTGTCTGCCGGGATAATTTTTATGTTTCGGAGAAAGACCTTTTCCCGTATCGCGGGTTCCCTGTACACGATGAGTTTGTCGATGAATTGCGAAGCAACCTGCCTGATGTTTTCTTCTGCCATAGATTATTGGACACCCAAATGCGTGCTTTTGGGTAGTACGGTAAAAGAGGAAAGGTTGTCGGGTACGTCGAAAAACACAACCATGAAGGGGATGGCGGCCTTTGGCGGAATGTTGAAGTTCTTCAACGATTGTCCCATCTCGTTGTTCAGCGCAGAATTTATCTGATCGCTTGTGAATGTTCTTAATTGGTCATCCGTTAAAATGTTTCCCGCAAAGAATATTTTTGAAGCAATAAGAGCATTGTTGTTGTCCGCTATATTTGCCGTGAGCTTTATAAAGCTTACGGGATGCTCCGTTGTATTCATTACATTCCCCTCTATAACAAAGAGTTGCTGTCCCCGTATGTTTTTCAGGAAGTATCCTCTCGATTCACTTATGGAAACACCGAGGTTGAGCTGTTTGTTGGGTGCTATGTACTTTTCAACGGTCGCATAAAGATTATTCCCTGCCGCCAAAAGCTGTGCCCTGTAGAGATAGGCGAAATATCCCCCGGCACACAGGATGACCAGGAGAAATAATGCAATGAGCGATTTTTTTACAAGGGGAACAACCGTGCTGGAAACATAACCGGTCCTGCCCTGTTTTATAGATTCTTTTATCACGTGTTCTGCCGTCGGACTTGAGATTTTAGGTTCATTGCGGTCCGGCGCTGCTCCCGGTTGCGGACTCGCGGAGCGGTCAGGCTCTTTGGGCATTCCCCCGGTCTCTTTTGTCTGAACTTTATTGATTTCCAGTGTTTCTTCCTGTTCCGGGTTCCATTCGAACGCCGGCGGGGGCGGCTCTTCGGCCGCTGGCTGTTCCTGCTTGGTTTCATTGAGGGCAGACCAGTCAAACTCCATACCG
>JAKAHI010000258.1 GCA_021815065.1 bacterium
CATTCTTCGGCTATTTCGGCCTGCTGGATCTTGGACTTGGTGTGTCCGTGATCAAATACATCTCTGAATTCAAGGCAAAGGGTGAGAGGGACAACATAAATATCTTTGGTTCGACAATCTTTTTTACCTACATTCTGCTCGGCATTACCGGCATGCTGGTTGCATTCGGTCTTGCCCCCTTTATTACAAAAATATTCACAATACCCCCCGGATACAGGCACATTGCATTTTATGGTATGCTTATAGGCGGCATGAATATTGCCGTTATATTCCCTATGAGCTTTCAAATAAGCAGCCTTGCCGGACATCAACGATACGACCTGACCAACGGTATTTCAATAACAAGGCAGATTATCTATGCAATATCTGTCATCTTATTGCTAAAGCACGGATTCGGTCTGCTTGAGTTGTTTTTGCTTAATTTTGTTCTATCAATATTGACGCTCCTTATTAGCTACTCATTCGTTGTGCTAAAATATAAGCTTGTTCGCTTTAATCTCAGACTTTATAGTATCAAGATGCTCAAGACAGCATATCATTACAGTATTTTTGCCTTTTTAAACAACCTTGCTGCACAGGGACTGTTGAACATCGGGAGTATGATCATTGGCACAGTACTGAGTGTCGAATTTGTTACGTATTATGCGCTGGCGAATAAATTATCCGGAGTCATACTTCAGACTGTCGGCGCGATTGTCGGCATAAGCCTACCCGTGTTCTCTGCACTATGGGCTGTGCATGATATGGAGAAGATCAGGTTTACCTATTCAGAGCTCACAAAGGTGGTTACCCTCATATCACTGCCCATTTCCATGGTGGTTATTCTATTCAGCGATCCTATCATGGAGGTATGGGTTGGAAATGGGTATCACCTTGCGGCTCTGTCCCTTATCCTGCTGACCATTATCATGTTTATCCACGATATATTAGGTTTTATTACCGGCATTTTTTTGTTCGGTATTGGAAAACCTAAGCCACTGTCTGTAGCAAACGCCATTGCAGCAGTGACAAATATGTTGCTGGCGGTTCTACTTACAAGATGGATAGAAAAGGATTATGGTGCAGGTTACGGCGTGCTGGGCATACCCATTGCACTGGGGTTGACTATGAATGCTGTGGATCTATTTTTCCTGCCATGGTATGTGAACAAGATCATCGAACTGCCACACAGGGAATATATCAAAATCTTTATCAAACCGTTCATCTTCATAATCCCCGCGACCATCCTTGCGCTTCTGATACGGCATTACTATACACCGCACAAGATGATCGTGTTTGTCCTTGAGAGTGCGGTTATCGGTCTTTTCTACTGGGGACTGTACTACCTGTTCGGCCTGACGAAGGACGAGAAGGTCCGGTATCTTGGGTATATAACCCCCGTTAGAAAACCAGCCAAAAACTGATCTTCTCCAAAAATGAATGAATAAACCGGGAAAGCAAAAGCGCCCGGTGGGATTTGGACCCACGACCTGCGGATTCGAAGTCCGACGCTCTATCCACTGAGCTACGGGCGCATTATACGGGTACCAACAGGGTACATGAGCCTTCTCTTTATTGTCAAGGGACTATCATTACATTGACATGCACCTGCCTATGGTGAGAAAATCTGCTATAAAAGTCTGGGAAAGGTGTATGATGACATGGGAAGATCAATATAAAGAATCCGGAAAGCTCTGGGGCGAAGAACCAAGCATGCTCGCAGCAGAGGCAGTCAAGTACTTACAAGCCAAAGCAGGCACTACAGCGGTATCCATTCTGGATATAGGCTGCGGATACGGCAGGGATGCATTGTATCTGTCCGGCAACCTGAACTGCAAAATACTCGGAATCGATGTATCGGAAAAAGCAATTGAGATAGCATCAAACACCGCCGTACAATTAAAAAACAGCAACATGAAATTTCATTGCCTTGATTTTTCAGACCTCACCCGGGACGGTTTCGATATCGTATTCGTTTCCAATGTATATCATATCTTACAACAAGGGAAGAGAGAAAAACTGCGGCATGCCATTTCCCGTGCGCTCAGGCAGGGAGGACTTTTGTTCCTGAGCACTCTCTCGATAAAAGATCCCGAACACTTTGGCAAGGGCAGCGCCATTCCCGGCGAAGCAAATTCCTTCAGGGACAAGGTGTATCTTCATTTCTGCACCAGGGAAGAGCTTGAAAAGGATTTTAATTTTTTGCAGGTCCAGTCCCTGTACGAGCATGAATACTACGAGCCGCGTATAACAGGCGAAACCCATCATCACGTATCATGGGTGTTCATAGGGAAACATACACCATAGAATAAAAGCCGGATTATATTTTTACCTTTCCCGTATAAACCGTAAATCTGTTTCCTCCGGCCTGTTTTGATTCCCGAAGTGCTTCCTGCGCACAGGCGATGAGTCCGCGCATATCCGTCATCCCGTCATCCGGCAGGCATGCAATGCCTATAGAAAACGTTACGGACTGCGGGTTTTCGCATATTCCCGACAGGTCCTGTATTCTCATCTCATTCATGTAACCTTCGGCAATCAGTATCGCATCCTGCACTCCGGTTTCCGAAAGCAGAGAGGCAAATTCCTGTCCGCCATACCTCGCAGACATGTCGATCTTTCTCAATCCGGTCTTGAATATATCTGCAACCTGGCTCAGGATCCTTTCGCCTGCCAGAGGTCCGCATCCATCGTTTATGGATTGAAAACGGTCCATGTCTATCATGATCAGAGAGAGCGGCCTGTTGTATTCTTTCGCCCTTTCAAATTCTTTTTCAAGCGTTTGAACGAAAACCCTCCGGTTATAAAGGCCGGTCAGGGTATCAGTGCTGGATACGGCTTCAAGCTTCTCGCTGGCAGCCCTCAGCTCGTCATGCAAAAGCTTTATTCTCTGATGCGTGTTGCTGGACAGCGTTTCCAGTTTCTCTTTCGCCTCGATAAGCTCGTCCTGCAAAAGCTTTATCCTGAGATGCGCTTTTACTCTCGCCACAAGCTCCGGAGCGCTAAATGGCTTTGTAACATAGTCCTGGGCTCCCTCTGCGAGCGCATGGACCTTATCGTTCAGATTGTCCATGCTGGTAAGAATAAGCACGGGTATCTTGTCGAACTCCTGACGTGATCGTTTGAGCTTCAAAAACTTGAGGCCGTCAAAACCCGGCATGACCATATCGCAGATGACAATGTCGGGCAGGTT